>JALUYN010000326.1 GCA_027012915.1 Cellvibrionaceae bacterium | reverse complement strand
ATTAGGCGAATAACTTCCCACCGCTGCGGTGACTAGGTCGCTATCTTCATAACCGGGGAGTGCTTTGCCAATCAATCCCAAAGTCTGGGTATCGGCATAATTGGCCGATTGCGCCGGTGGCGATACGCGAGTGCTGCCCCAGGGGTAGGTTTTCATGGTTGAGTCGTGATGGCGCGCTGCCCAGGCCCACTCGGCTTCGGTGGGCAGGCGATAGCCATTGCTGTTCATATTTACGCTTTGCAGCTGTTCGCCGGCGAGGGAATAAACCGGTTGCAGGCCTTCCTGTTGTGACAACCAATTGCAAAACTGCGCGGCTTGCAGCCAGCTGATGTTCACGACCGGCTGCTGTTCTCCATTGAGACTTTTGCCCTTGATGTTGCCGGAGGAATGAAAGCGCTGAAAACGCCGAAAGTCCTCATTGGTGACAGGCTTGGTAGCAAGGTAGAAGGGGCGGTTGAGTCGTACCTGGTATTGAGTTTCGTTGGCTCGTCGCCCTTGTTCCCGTCGCGTCGCACCCATGGTGAAGGTGGTCTCGGGTTTGAATATTTTCAATTCCTGTCCGGTTGGGGATTGCAGTAGGTCCGGGGTGCTTGCCCAGCGGGCTTGTTCAAGCGTCAACAGCGACACATTGAGATGCTGAGCCAGTTCTGCGCGGGGAGTCAGTTTCAGTTGCTTGCTCTTATAACCAGGTGCGCTGACGATAAGTGTGTGAGGGTGCGTGGGTAATTGCAGGGAATAGCGGTTGCTTTTATTGTCTTTTGTGCCTCGATGCTGCCGACCATTGACAGTCACCTTTGCGCCGCCGGGAGTGACGTTGAGATTGATTCGCCCCAGAGTTGCCGCCATATCCACATGGAGTTTGCTGTCTGATTCCAGAGAAACTTCGCGCTCTTGTGCCCTGTAGCCATCCTTGATCAATACAACGGTTGCGCTTGCGGCGGGTGCCAGTTCGGACCTCAAAGGGGTTTCCCCCTGAAACAGACCGTCAACCGTGATCTGGGCACCGCTGGGCGAGCTGGTGATTTCCAGTGTCACCAGCGCAGGCAGCAATTCGATGGCGGGCAGGGTGAAAGGTTGGTCCGGGTCTATGGTCAGAATTTGCTGCCATGTTCGATGGCCGGCCAGTTGTACCTGCAGTTGCCTTGGACCGCGGGGTAGGGTGATGGTTGTAGGCGTAAAGCCGACTGATTGCTGGTCGACAAATACCTCCGCGCCGGCGGGGGTGGAGACGACTTCCTGAGTGATCCAGTCCGGCTGCATTGTTACATCCAGGGACTGTGTTTTATGACGGCCTTCAATGGCGATTGTCTGTTCAAAGGGTTTGTAGTGGGTGGCCGTAATTCGCAGTAGGTGAGTTCCGGCAGCAATATCCGTCAGGGTAGTGTTGCTGTTGCCTACAAGCTCGTCGTCTACATACACCTGCGCATCGACATTACTGTTGATCTGAAGTTGACCGGGCAGCGGCTGCAATTCGACGTTCACCAGCGTGTTTTTGTCGTCATTCAGATCGACTGTGATATCCCGCGGAGTGTAACCGGGAGCTGAAACTCTCAGGGTGTGAAGGCCGGGCAGCAGCAACAAGCGGTCACCCAAGTTGAATCCCATAAGGCTGTTGTCGTCTACCAAGAACCCTTCGGCGTTGCTGGATACAGTGACGGTTCTGGCTGCCAGCAGATAGAGGATAAACGCTACACCGATCACAATGCAGGCAATCAACACCCGATTTATAGGGCGTTTTGTGCCTGGCGCATTGGGAAGATTACCGGCCGTTTCAAAAGGCGAATTGCGATCGCCGTCATGGGGTTGTGTCTTGGAATCCTGCATCAGCTATCCAGTGCTATTTTTTCCGTGCACTGAATCCATACCGACGTTCGCGTGCCTGAGGGTGAAATGGTGAATTCTTTGCGCACATCGCGATAACCCTGACGACTGCCTACGGCGACGTAGTGACCTGGAATCAGTTCCAGATGCTGTTCGGAAAACTGGCCGAAGCTTCCAACTTTGTAGACGGTAACTTGGGTAACGTTGTCGGAGCGCAGAGTGACCCCTACCGGACGTCGCGCCAGTAGCAGCAGTTCGTCGAGATCGCGAATTTGCCGTTGCAGTAACGGCCCAGGTTGTTTGATGGCTCGCGCGTCTTGCAGCACTTTCTGGGCTTCGCGATAGATGTTGTCGCTGTGCAGGCGCAGGGGTTGTTCCAATTGGATTTGTAGCTGATTGTTCAGTTTGGCGCGGGCGGCACTGCGCAGTTGTCCGACCTT
>JALUYN010000325.1 GCA_027012915.1 Cellvibrionaceae bacterium | reverse complement strand
TTAATTTCTTCATCATCTCTATCATCCCTGGTGGTATTGAAAAAAAGGGTCTACGCGGAAACGTGTGGGTTGATATTGGCATTTCTGGGTAGTGGCGGTAGAAATGCCGCAACGATTTTCAGTTTGAGATAGTCCTCATCACGATAGCCATAGGCCCGTCGTTGTAACACCCGGATTTTGTTGTTGACCCCTTCGACCAATCCCAGACTGACTTTGTTGTCAGGGTGACAATAGGAGGCGATGCCATCCCAATGGGATTCAATCAACTCGGCAAACTTCCGATACGGTTCCAGTCGCTGCCATTTCAGGCTGTCTTTCCAGCGTTCGAAAAAGGCGCGTGCACCACGTTCGGTACGGTAGTCCCAGAGCTGCCCGAAGCTTTCCTTGAGGACGTAGGCGGTATTCAGTCGCCGGTTGGCCTGGAGCAGTTTTTTCAGCGCGCGCCTTCCATCCAGACTCAGGTTCTCACGGCGCGAGAGCAAGGTATAACGCTGGCCCTTGATGTAACGCCTGTCCTTGCCGCTGAGACGTTTGTATTCACGACGCCGGACTTCATCGAGGGCCTTTGAGAGATGGCGCATGATGTGGAACTTGTCGAAGATGATCCGGGCCTTCGGTGCATTCTTCATGACCGAGTTCCGGAACGCCTTCCACATGTCCATGGCTGCCAGCTCGATACGGGCGCTCTTTTTTTTGCCCAACGCCTTGAAGAACAGGTCGATATCCGCTTCTTTCCGGCCTTCACCGCCGACCCAGATGGGACGGCCCCGTTCCAGGTCACTGACGATGACCCGGTAGTTGTGTCCTTTGCGGATGGAGATCTCATCAATACCGATGGCCCGGGGTGCGGGCAGCCCCGCCAGGTCAACCTGCTTTTGCATGTAGAGCTTGTCGAGATCTTTCACCGTGCTGTGGTGCAGGCGTTCCATCTCCGCGACGGTCTTGTTTGGCATATCCCGGCACAACTTGCCCACATGCATGGCAAAGCGTTGCGTATAGCGCGGGTTCTTTGCCAACCAGTCCAGGTGTTCTACATGCACGCCGTCGCACCTCGGGCAACGAACACGCCAGCGCTCGAACTCCAGATAGATTCGCCATCCGGCCACCGAGAGATCCCGTACTCGCAGGATCCTTTTGTCGTAACGCCCCCGGCACCGGTGTCCACAGTGCGAACAGAGAGCTGTTTTTTTCGCCGCTTGAGCTGGATGACGCGGGCGTACCGATCACCAAAAATACCCACCAATTTCGATGTGGCGGTGAAACCGGGGAAAGCAAAAAGTGTTCGTATCGACCTGGGATTCTTCATGTCATTAGCCTAACCGAAAAATGAAACCGTTTTCTTCTGTCACAGTATGGGCGAATCTACTACTATTGCAGTGTGATGTATCAGCTTACGACTGTTTTTCACCCATACGAACCCGCGTAGACCCATATTTTCTATCTACGGTGCTTTTCATGATTGGTTGTTACCGCACGGCTACGCTTGCTTCTCTACATACGTAAAGGAAGTGCTAGCAACAAAATTTACGAATTATATATGGCTGGGGTCATTGGACGATCATATAAAAATCATGAGTGGTTATGGCGGTGCGCTATTTGAGTTGGGGTTTATCGCGCTGATGTATCCCTTAGCAATAACTTGTTCCCTATTCAGGGTATGCAGAACTGATATGACAAAATTCTTAATCCTGGCATTTTTCGTAAATACGATCATGCTAGCTGCGATTCAGATATCGCTTCCACTGTTCGGGTTTATGGTTGGCCATGCGTCCTTTTATGGGAATGCTTCTCGCCGTACTTTAAGAGAAAAATTGCGATCTCAGGTTAATTGTTACCCAATGCAGAGCCATTGATGATCAAGGTTGCAAACATTATAGAAGATGGCCGTTTAGCAGGACCGCAACGCCGTATCGCTGCTGTCGCGAAGAGGTTGTTCGACTACGGAATAGAAACGCAAGTAATACTGCCGCACCAAGATTCTGAAAAGTTTAGGGATTACCTAGACGTACAGGGTGTATCCTATCATTGCTTTAATCTTCACCGTCTCAGCAGGTCTTGGCTAGGGTTGCTGAGATATATGATGTATTTCTTGTACGAGATCGTATTGTTGTGGCGACATATAAGGCGTGAGCGTTATGATATAATCCATTGTAGTGGTGGCGCGTGGCAGGTAAAAGGGGTTATTGCAGGAAAGCTGGCAGGCGTTACGGTTATATGGCATCTCAACGATACTTCCATGCCGGTCTATGTACGTTATGTATTTAGATTGC
>JALUYN010000324.1 GCA_027012915.1 Cellvibrionaceae bacterium | reverse complement strand
CAACTCGACACCCTCAGCATTGGCAACAGCCTCAATCAGAGTCTTCCCCATACGCCCGGCTGCGCCGGTCACTGCAATTCTTACCATAATCTATTTCCCACCGTAGGTTGGCCAGAGCGTAGCGACCGCCAACACAACCAACTGGCGGCCCACACTGACTTGCCGGCTATCGCCTCGCTCTAGCCGACCTACAAACACTAAAGTTTCATATCACCGAAGAAGTTTTTCATACCTTCAAACCAGCTACTCTGCTTTGGCGAATTCTTGTCACCGCTCATACTCTGCTTAAGCTCTTTAAGCAGATCTTTCTGCTTATTGCTCAGATTCACCGGTGTCTCAACGATGACTCGACACATCAGATCACCAGCACTGCCTCCACGTACAGGGGTTACACCCTTACCGCGTAAACGGAACAGCTTGCCAGTTTGTGTTTCCGCAGGAACCTTGAGTTTGACGCGACCATCCAGAGTTGGCACATCCAGCTCTCCACCCAACGCAGCATCGACAAAACTAATGGGTACTTCACAGTAAAGATTCTTGCCGTCACGCTGAAAGATTGGGTGCTCTTTAACAGCAACTTGCACATAGAGATCTCCAGACGGGCCACCATCAGCTCCTGCTTCACCTTCACCCGCCAGACGAATGCGATCACCAGTATCAACACCAGCAGGCACTTTTACAGACAGAGTCTTGGTCTCTTCGATAAGCCCCTGGCCATGACAATCCACGCAGGGATCTGAAATTATGGTGCCCTTGCCGCGACAATTCGGGCACGTTTGCTGCACAGAGAAGAATCCCTGCTGCATACGCACCTGACCCACACCACCGCAGGTAGTACAGGTAACCGGGCTGGTTCCAGGCTTGGCACCGGAACCATTACAAGGTTCACAGCTAACCAGTGTCGGGACACGAATTTTTACCGAAGTACCTTTGACCGCATCCTCAAGGCTCAGATCCAGCGTGTAACGCAAATCGGCCCCACGAGCCGGGCCACCACGTCCGCGCTGACCGCCTCCGCCACCAAAGATATCCCCAAAAACGTCGCCAAAAATATCGCTGAAGTTACCAAAGCCCTGGCCGCCGCCCATGCCGCCCTGACCTTCCACGCCGGCATGACCAAATTGATCGTAGGCTGCACGTTTCTGACTGTCAGACAGAACCTCGTAGGCTTCACTGGCTTCTTTGAACTTGTCTTCCGCCTCTTTATCGTCCGGATTGCGATCCGGGTGATACTTCATTGCCACACGGCGGTAGGCCTTTTTCAGGTCCTTCTCGGAAACACCTTTATCGACCCCAAGAACTTCGTAATAATCGCGCTTTGACATGGACTCAGCTTATCTTCAAAAATTCAGTTTCTAGAAAACAATTAAGCGCGACCCCTAGGGCCGCGCTTAACCTTATACAACGCGCCGGGCAGCGCCCGGCCAACAACAGCAAGCGCGGCTTACTTGTCGTCTTCTTTTACTTCTTCGAACTCGGCATCAACTACGCCTTCTTCGGCTTCTGGCGCCGCCTGCTCAGCTGCACCTTCTGCACCACCTTGAGCTTGGGCCGCCTGCTCAGCGTACAGCTTCTGAGCCAGAGAGCCGGAAGCCTCGGTCAGCTTGGTAGTCGCCGCTTCCATTGCTGCCTTATCGTCACCTTTAACCGCTTCTTCAGCTTCGGACAGTGCCGCTTCGATAGCAGACTTCTCTTCGGCAGTTGCCTTGTCACCAGCTTCTTCCAGAGTCTTCTTGGTAGCGCTGATCAAACCGTCCAGAGTGTTGCGCGCGGTAACCAGCTCTTCAAACGCTTTGTCCGCTTCAGCATTGGCCTCAGCGTCACGCACCATGCTTTCAATCTCGTCATCGCTCAAACCTGAAGAGGCCTTGATCACAATGGATTGCTCTTTGCCAGTAGCCTTGTCTTTAGCGCTTACATTCAAAATGCCGTTAGCATCAATATCGAAGGTTACTTCGATTTGAGGCATGCCACGTGGTGCCGGAGGAATGTCCGCCAGATCAAAACGACCCAGAGACTTGTTCTGCGTCGCTTGTTTGCGCTCACCCTGAACCACATGAATGGTAACCGCTGTTTGATTATCTTCCGCAGTAGAGAAAGTCTGTGATTTCTTGGTCGGAATGGTGGTGTTCTTCTCAATCAAAGGCGTCGCCACACCACCCATGGTCTCAATACCCAGAGTCAGAGGTGATACGTCCAGCAGCAGAACGTCTTTTACGTCACCGGCCAAAACCGCACCCTGAATCGCAGCGCCCATGGCAACAGCTTCG
>JALUYN010000323.1 GCA_027012915.1 Cellvibrionaceae bacterium | reverse complement strand
ATCGGTATACACCCGAAGGCCTTGTTGCAGTTTGACCGGATGGATCAGGAAACCCAGGAAAAGATCCGTGAAAAAACAGAAGCCTACGGAGATCCGGTCGACTTTTATGTCAAACGGCTCGCTGAGGCTGTGGCGACTATCGCGGCGGCATTCTGGCCCCGGCCCGTGATTGTTCGTTTGTCGGATTTTAAATCCAATGAGTATGCAAATCTGCTTGGCGGGAAGCAATTCGAGCCAGTTGAAGAAAACCCGATGATTGGTTTCCGCGGGGCATCACGGTATATATCAGACAGTTTCCGTCCATGCTTCGAGCTCGAATGCCAGGCGATGAGGTATGTACGCGATGAAATGGGGTTGACCAACATCGAATTGATGATCCCGTTTGTTCGTACGCTCGAGGAAGCGCGGTTGGTAACAGAGATGCTTCGGGATTCAGGCCTGGAACGTGGGCGTAACGGCCTGCGCCTCATTATGATGTGTGAATTGCCTTCAAATGCCGTCATTGCTTCACGTTTCCTGGAATACTTTGACGGGTTCTCGATTGGTTCCAACGATATGACCCAATTGACCCTGGGGCTCGACAGGGATTCTGGTCTGGTTTCCCGGACATTCGATGAACGGGATCCGGCTGTTTTGTCCATGCTTGAAATGGCGATCGCTGCCTGCCAGGCTGAGGGTAAGTACGTCGGGATCTGTGGTCAAGGCCCGTCAGACCATCCGGATCTGGCTGACTGGTTGCTGGAACGAGGTATCACGAGCATCTCGTTAAACCCGGATACTATCGTTGATTCCTGGATTCGACTATCCTCGTAGTGAGGAACCGAAGTATTCCTAATCCCGGAGGTAGCTATGATTCATGCTTATGCAGCACAGGAACCTGGTGGAACACTGTCCCCATTTAGTTATGACCCCGGGCCCCTTGGTGAGGATGAAGTCGATATCAAGGTTGACTATTGTGGTATTTGTCACAGTGATTTGAGTATGCTGGACAATGAATGGGGTATGACGACCTACCCGTTTGTCCCTGGACACGAAGTTATAGGGACTGTGTATGAAACCGGACGCCGCGTTACCCATTTAAGCACAGGGCAGCGTGTCGGGCTTGGTTGGTTCTCTCACTCCTGCATGACTTGTCATTCCTGTATGTCGGGAGATCATAATTTATATGCAAGTGCTGAGGGCACGATTGTCGGTCGGCATGGAGGATTTTCCGACAGGGTGAGGGCGCATTCTGAATGGGTTATTCCATTACCTGAGAAACTCAACCCGGAGTCAGCTGGCCCGTTGTTTTGCGGAGGCGTTACAGTTTTCAATCCAATCGTCCAGTTTGGTATTAAACCAACAGACCGTGTGGGTGTGATAGGTATCGGTGGGCTTGGCCATATGGCTATTCGCTTTCTGCGCGCCTGGGGCTGTGAGGTGACGGCATTCTCTCATAGCAGTACGAAGTGTGATGAAGCCAAATCCATGGGCGCGACACACTTTGTGGATTCACGTGACGCCAGAATACTGGAAGGCTTGGCAGGTTCATTCGATTTTGTATTATCAACAGTAAATAAAAGTATGGATTGGGATGCCTACATTGCAACACTGAAGCCGAGAGGGAGGTTGCATCTCGTTGGGGCAGTACTCGATCCAGTCAGTTTTGGATTGTTTCCCATGCTGCTAGGGCAGAAATCGTTATCAAGCAGTCCACTGGGAAGCCCGGCAACAACGTCCAGTATGCTAGATTTTGCTGCAAGACATGCCATTGAGCCCAAGATCGAAATGTTTGATATTAAGGATGTCAATGAAGCCATGAGCCGTTTGAGGGAAGGGAAGGCACACTACAGACTGGTTTTGAAACTGTAAGTGGCAGAAAAAATGATAGGCACCTATTCCTGATAATACGGTGATTTAAGGATGGGCTCAGGAAATTTGTATACTGCACTGTCCGAATTACAAGCGATCTTTGGGCAGCGTTTGTTACGTTCGGAAGAAGAAAGGTGGAAGCACGGAAAGGATGCGTCCTTTCATTCCCCGCAGCCCCCCGATGCTGTGGTATATCCTGCCTCGACCACAGATGTGTCATCGATTCTAAAGATTTGCTCACGATACAAGGTTCCTGTCATAGCTTATGGCGCGGGTACTTCGCTGGAGGGGCATATTCAGGCGCGGCAGGGCGGCGTATCTATCGACCTGTCTGGCATGAATCGAATCATTGCAATCCATGGCGATGATCTGAATGCCTGTGTGGAAGCTGGTGTAATGCGCAGTCAACTTAATGAGGCTTTGA
>JALUYN010000322.1 GCA_027012915.1 Cellvibrionaceae bacterium | reverse complement strand
GCTAAGTCGTTTGTCGATCAATGGATTGAAGTTATCAATTGACGATTTTGGTGCCGGTTTTTCTACAATCGAGCGGCTGCAGCACTTGCCGTTTAATAGTGTCAAAATTGATAAGCAGTTTATGCTGGAATTGCACCACGATGAGTCCAAGCGAGCGGCGATGGAGTCGTCTATTTCCATGGCGCGCCGCTTGGGTATGCAGGTGGTTGTAGAGGGAGTTGAAAGTCTGGCGATGTGGGAGGTTGCCTGCCATATCGGTGTCGATTTTATGCAGGGCTTCTTTATCGGGCATCCCATGCAGGCCGACGCTTTTGAAAGTTGGTACACCAGCTGGAATGATGGGAATAACTGATTGCAGTCTGTTGATTGGGGGCCAGTCGATATTTCTGCGGTCAATCAAGAAGAGGG
Source organism: Cellvibrionaceae bacterium (assembly GCA_027012915.1). Next base: position 1,869 of record JALUYN010000322.1, on the reverse strand, counting down.
TTGACGCCCTCGTTACGGAGCATGGTTAGCAGCTCAATTATGGGTAGTCCAACCAAGGCGTTGGGATCGCTGCCATTAATGCTCTGCAGGATGGCGATGCCAAGACCTTCGGATTTGAAGGATCCCGCGCAGTCGAAGGGCTGCTCTTTTTCCAGGTAGCACCTGATTTCCTCATCTGTCAGGTCTCTGTAGATTACGGTGGTAGTGTTGACGCAGGTCTGAACGTTTCCTGTTCTGCTGTTAAGCAGTGTCAGTCCTGTATGAAATTTTGCGGTCTTACCCCGGGCGGCGGTTAGCTGGCCAATTGCAGATTCGAGGTTACCTGGCTTCCCTAAGATCTGGCCGTCGACGCAGGCAACTTGGTCCGAGCCAATAATCAAATGATTTGGGTATTCTGCCTGAATGGCTTTGGCCTTGCTTTCTGACAGTCTTGCGGCGAGGGCCTTCGGGGATTCCTTTGGAAGCGGGCTCTCATCAATGTTGGGAGGTTTCGAGAATGCATTAATTCCTGATTTATCAAGGAGTTGAATTCGATACTTAGAGCTGGATGCTAAGATTATTTGCACGTATTTTTACCGGGTGTAGGTTGCGTGAATCTGGAGTTTTAGGATCTGGTTGAATCTTGTCGACTGCGGCGCCAAGAATTTGCCCGCAAGGGTAGCAAAGCTGGCATGCTAATGTCCGGATTTTAAAGGAATTTTCCTTTGACAGCTGTAGGTTTGATCCCTATTATTGCGCGCTTATGTCGAACACCCCGGAACAAACTCGTCTACCAAAACTGTTAGACCCCAGGAAATTTGCTCAAAAGGGCATTGAGCTGGAAGGTCAAATACCGTTGCGTGAGATGCCCAGAGTTGCCGAACTGGTTCTAGATCAGGATGCTTTAGTCGCGGTTAAATTGCACTTCAGTGTGGATGAGCAGCGCTTCAAACTGATTACTGGAACGGTGAGTGCAGAACTGCAGTTGCCGTGTCAGAGATGCCTGGAACCTGCTCCTGTGAGCTTAGAGTCCAGCGTTAATTTGGCGGTGGCCTGGGACGAAGACGAAGCCAAGAATTTCCCTAAAAGGTTTGATCCTTTGATTCATGGGGAAGGGCAAACCGATATTTATATCGTTATTGAAGATGAAATTTTGCTGAACTTGCCCATGGTTGTGTACCACGATCATGATTGCATAGGTAAAACCAGCTTTGGTGACGAAGAGGCCGATTCAGGCCTTGAAGAAGAGAAAAACCCGTTTCAAATACTGGAACAACTTAAGGGCTCGCCGAAATCCTGAGGCGCCCCGGTTTCAGAACTAAGTGAAAACTAGGAGCACACAATGGCTGTTCAACAAAACAAAAAGACTCGTTCCAAGCGTGGTATGCGTCGTTCTCACGATTCTCTGTCAGGCGCTACCCTGTCAGTAGATCCAACCTCTGGTGAGAAGCACCACCGTCACCACGTGACTCCAGACGGCTTTTACAAAGGCCGTAAAGTGGTAGAAACTGGAAACGACGAGTAAGTCGCCAGTTTTTATCAGTGCAGAAATACTGCATTGCGGTAGATCTTATGGGCGGGGACTTGGGTCCCCGTTCTACGTTACCGGCTTGCCTGGATTTTGCCCTTTCTAATCCCGGTGTCGATCTGATACTTGTTGGCAATGAATCCGCACTTTCTCTTCCCGATCTCCCCCCCAATATTCGATTTATACACGCGCCAGATACGGTGAGCATGTCGGAGCGTCCTTCTCTGGTGCTGCGCAACAAGCGCGAATCTTCCCTGTGGAAGGTGATTGAGCTCGTGGCTTCCGGTGAGTGTCAGGCTTGTGTCAGTGCTGGCAATACCGGCGCGATGATGGCTATGGGGCGTTTCGTACTAAAGACTTTC
>JALUYN010000321.1 GCA_027012915.1 Cellvibrionaceae bacterium | reverse complement strand
GATACACCTACTCCGGTCATCCTGCAGCTGCAGCGGTGGCGTTGAAGAATCTGGAAATTATCCAGGAAGAAAAATTGGTGGAGCGGGTCGAGACCGAAATAGGTCCCTATCTGCAGAGGCGTTGGCGCGAACTTGCTGACCATCCTTTGGTGGGTGAGGTGCGCGGTATTGGCCTGGTAGGTGCATTGGAATTGGTTAAAGACAAAGCAAGCCGCGAGCGCTATCCGGGTAATGGCAAAGTCGGTGGGATGTGTCGCGACGCCTGCACCGCGAATGGTCTGGTGATGCGCGCTACTGGCGATACTATGTTGATCTCGCCGCCACTGATTATTACCGAGTCGCAAGTTGATGAGTTGATTAGCAAGGCGCGTCAATCACTGGATGATGTCTTGCGGCAGATTCAAGATGGCGCATTAGAGGAAGGTTAACGGATCTGATGCCCTTTGATGGCGCATTGCAATGAGCCGATGTGAAACAAACATGGGTGGTTCGCGAAGGTGGATGCTATTGCTAGCGTTCGCGGGACATCGTGTAGAACTATAATTTCAATCAAACAACGAGAAGGTACAATTATGCATAAGCTTCTAAAAACAACTCTGGCGACTGCAGTATTGTCGACAAGCGTAGCCGGCACTGCTGTCGCTGAAGAGGAAAAAGTTCTTAATGTCTACAATTGGTCGGACTATATCGCAGAGGATACTCTGGCCAACTTTGAAGCTGAAACGGGTATCAAAGTTACATACGACGTATTCGACAGCAATGAAGTACTGGAGGCGAAATTGCTCGCGGGCAATACCGGCTTTGATGTGGTCGTTCCTTCTTTGTCGTTCCTGGCGCGTCAAATTAAAGCTGGCGTTTTTATGCCGCTGGATAAATCCAAACTGACCAATTATGACAATCAGAACAAAGAGCTGCTAAAAACAATCTCTACTCTGGATGAAGGTAACATTCACTCCATTCCCTACTTGTGGGGTACTACCGGAATTGGCTACAACGTAGAGAAGATTCAGGAAATTTTCGGTGATGATGCCCCTACTGATAGCTGGGACCTGGTGTACGATCCAGAAAATCTGGCCAAGTTGACCGGCTGCGGTGTGGCGTTTTTGGATGCGCCTAGCGAGATTATCCCCGGAGTACTGCACTACCTGGGTGAAGATCCAAACAGCCACGACACCAAGTTGATCAAAGGCAAAGCTCAAGATCACCTGATGAAACTGCGCCCGCATATCACTTACTTCCATTCGTCTCAATTTATCAATGACTTGGCCAACGGCGATATTTGTGTAGCTGTTGGGTGGTCTGGCGATATCCTGCAGGCATCTGATCGTGCTGCAGAAGCGGAAAATGGCGTTGAAGTTCAGTACGTAATTCCTAAGGAAGGCGCTCTGACTTGGTTTGACATGTTGGCCATTCCGAAAGATGCCAAGCACCCTGAAAATGCGCACAAGTTCCTGAACTACCTGTTGCGCCCCGAAGTGATGGCGGGCATTTCCAACTACGTTTGGTACGCCAATGGCAACGAAGCGTCGACGCCGATGATTGATGAAGATGTAACTTCGCACCCAGGTATCTATCCAAGCGAAGAAGCGTCGAAAAAGCTGTACACCGGCAAGATGACTCCGCCAAAAGTGGACCGCGCCTACACTCGCGTTTGGACCAAAGTCAAAACCGGTAAGTAATTTCTGTTTGTCGAACAGAGCCATTTCTGGGGGCCTCCGGGTCCCCAGTCTTTCCCGAGCGAATTTCGGGGCAGCCCATGAAGGCTGTGTGCATACTAACAACTCAACAAAGCAAAAATATTATTCTGGATTGATATGTCTACATCAGAGAGTCAGGCCGTCGAAAATTTATCGCCGGCAGCTGCCGACAGCGGCAAAAAACACAATTATCTGCAGATCAAAAATGTTTCGAAACAGTTTGGTGATTTCACTGCAGTGGATGACGTCAGTGTAAATATTCATCAGGGTGAAATTTTTGCTTTGTTGGGAGCTTCCGGTTGCGGCAAATCGACCTTGCTGCGCATGTTGGGCGGTTTTGATCTGCCCACCAAAGGTCAGATCTTGCTGGACGGAGAAGATCTGGGTAACCAGCCTCCCTACGCTCGCCCCATTAATATGATGTTTCAGTCTTACGCACTGTTCCCTCACATGACGGTGGAAAAAAATATTGCGTTTGGGTTACAGCAGGATAGGGTGCCCAAGTCGCAGATCGCCGATCGCGTCTGTGAAATGCTAAAGCTTGTGCAGATGGAGCGCTTTGCCAAGCGCAAGCCGCATCAGCTGTCTGGCGGTCAGCAACAACGTGTGGCGCTGGCGCGTTCACTGGTGAAAAGTCCTAAGCTATTGCTATTGGATGAACCGCTCGGCGCTCTGGATAAAAAACTAAGAACTCAAGTGCAGTTGGAAATTGTCGACATTATCGAGCGCCTCGGCGTCACCTGCGTCATGGTTACCCATGATCAGGAAGAAGCCATGACAATGGCGAGCCGTATTGCGGTAATGAATGCCGGTGAAATTATGCAAGTGGGCGAGCCGGACCTGGTGTATGAACAGCCCAATTGTCGTTTCTCTGCGGAGTTTATCGGTTCAGTAAATATGTTAGAGGGCTCTCTCAACGAAGACCACCCGGATTGGGCGTCGATTACCTGTCCGGATTTGAACGCTGACTTGTACGTTGGACATGGCCTGACGGGGTCGCAGGGTATGCCCTGTGCTCTGGCTGTGCGGCCGGAAAAAATTTCGGTCAGCGCTGGAGAACCACAGCGCGAGCACAACAAATTTCAAGGCGTGGTAGAAGATATTGCCTACCTGGGTAGTCATTCGGTGTACCACGTGCGTCTGCCGTCCGGCTTTATCGTTATGGCCAACGCCATGAACGCCAGTCGTCATTCGGACCGTTTTACCTGGGGAGACAGTCTCTGGCTATCCTGGGATGACGATGCCGTGGTGGTGTTGACGTCATGATAGCCAAGCTTCGAACTCTGTTGCCCGGCAAGCACTGGGCGATCACAGGCATTCCGTACCTGTGGTTGCTGCTGTTCTTCGCCATTCCTTTTGCCATTGTCCTGAAAATATCGTTTGCGGAAGCACAAATTGCCATGCCGCCGTTCAGCGATATTGTGGATTTTGATGGCGAAGTCTGGAATCTGACGCTGAATTTTCTGAACTATATGTATCTGCTGGAAGATGATCTTTATGTGGATGCCTATCTCAGCTCTGCAGGTGTCGCTTTCAAATCTACGTTGCTCTGCCTTGCGATCGGTTATCCCATGGCTTATGCCATTGCTCGTATGCAACCTTCCACTCGCAACATCTTTTTGATGTTGGTGATTTTGCCTTCGTGGACCTCGTTTCTGATTCGCATCTACGCTTGGATCGGCATCATCAAGAACAATGGGCTATTGAACAATCTGTTGATGGGGATGGGGGTGATCGACGAGCCGTTAAAAATTCTGCACACCGAGCTGGCCATCTATATCGGTATTGTCTATGCCTATTTGCCGTTTATGATTCTGCCTTTGTATACGACGCTGGTGAAATTGGATGACCGCCTTTTGGAGGCAGCTTCAGATTTAGGGGCGTCGCCCATTAGGACGTTTTTCACGGTGACTCTGCCGTTGTCAAAGCCCGGAATTATCGCCGGTTCCATGCTGGTGTTTATTCCGGCGGTGGGAGAGTTTGTAATTCCAGAGCTGTTGGGTGGTTCGGAAGCGCTGATGATCGGCAAGATATTGTGGCAGGAATTCTTTAATAACCGCGACTGGCCTGTGGCTTCTGCCGTGGCGATCGTCATGCTGTTCCTGTTGCTTATACCGATCATGATATTCCACAACAGCGAAGCCAATGCGCTCGAAAACAAATAGGGGAGGATCACCAGATGATGTCTACACATAAACCTTCTCTGTTTGGGAAACTGTCGCTGTTGGTAGGGTTTGCCTTTTTGTATCTGCCCATTTTTATTCTGATGTTCTACTCCTTCAATGAATCGCGCCTAGTGACCGTGTGGGCTGGTTTTTCGATTAAGTGGTACGGTGAGTTATTTCGCGATACACAGATGATGAGTGCCGCCTGGATGAGCCTCAAAATCGCCTTCTTAAGTGCCTCGGGTGCTGTGGTTCTGGGAGTGATGGCTGGTATGGTGATGGTGCGCTTCGGCCGCTTTAGAGGAAAAACCCTCTTCAGTGGCATGATTACCGCGCCGTTGGTAATGCCCGATGTCATTATCGGTTTGTCGCTGCTTCTGATGTTTGTAACCCTGTCCGATATGGTGGGGTGGCCTGAAGGTCGAGGCATGCTCACGATATGGATTGCCCACGTGACTTTCTGTACAGCTTATGTAGCGGTGGTGATTTCATCGAGGCTCAAGGATATGGACGACTCTCTGGAAGAGGCGGCCATGGATCTGGGGGCGACTCCTTTTAAAACCTTCTTTGTAATCACTCTGCCTATTATTGCTCCGGCGATTATTTCCGGTTGGTTGTTGGCGTTTACTCTGTCGTTCGACGATCTGGTGATCTCGAGCTTTGTCTCCGGACCATCATCGACAACCCTGCCTATGGAAGTGTTTTCGTCAGTGCGACGTGGTGTGAGTCCTAAAATCAATGCCTTGGCAACCATAATGGTGCTGGTGGTTACCCTGGGAGTAGTGGCGGCCTGGTGGATCGCGCGCCGGGAAGAAAAGAAGCGTGAGATAGAGGAGCAAATGGCCGCGGCAGAGGGTTAGCGGCGGTATTGATCTGGGCTGGCCGGTGAGAAATGCCCGGTCAGCCCGCTTAATATCAGTGGGGAATATTGGACAGTTTGGGGTTGGGACGCTTTGCGGCGCGGAAAACCAGAGCTACCTTGCCAATTTCCTGAACCAGTTCAGCTCCCGCCTTTTTGACCATCTCGGCGGAGACCTGTTTGCGCAGGTCGCGATCGCTAATCATCAGTTTTACCTTAATCAGTTCGTGGTCGTTCAGGGCGCGATCCAGTTCTTCCATCAGTCCTTCACTCAGGCCATTACCTGCAACGGTGACGACTGGATTCAAATTGTGTCCAATATTGCGATATTGTTTTTTACGCTCAGGGCTTAAAGGCATACAATGTCTCTTTGTTTGGGGTGGAGAATTCCCCAATTGTACCTCAATATCCCGTGAATCATCCTTTAAAACCTAGCATATCGCCCTTCTATGTCTTCAAAATCCAAAGGATCCCGTTCAAAAAGCAGTAATCGCTGGCTCGACGAACACTTTAATGACCAATACGTTCAGCGTTCCCAGCAGGACGGCTACCGCTCCCGAGCCAGTTACAAGCTCATTGAGTTGATCGATAAGGACAAGCTGATTCGCCCGGGCATGACAGTGGTCGATCTCGGTGCAGCCCCCGGCGGGTGGTGTCAGGTGGCCGCCGAGAGGGTCGGTGACAAGGGGTGTGTTGTCGCGTCCGACATTTTGCCTATGGATGCACTGGCTGGGGTGGAGTTCGTGCAAGGGGATTTCACGGAAGATGAGGTGTTCGATCAGTTGATGGACCTGCTCGGCGATGACAAGGCGGACCTTGTAATGTCGGACATGGCCCCCAATATGAGTGGTATGGCTGATGTGGATCAGCCGCGAGCTATGTATTTAGTAGAACTGGCGCTGGATATGGCGCGTAGTACCCTAAAGCCCAAGGGCAATTTTGTAGCTAAGGTCTTCCAGGGCGAAGGCTTTGATGAGTTTCTAAAGGACGTAAGAAGTTCCTTTCAGACGGTTGTTACGCGCAAGCCCAGTGCCTCCAGGGCACGATCCCGAGAGGTTTATATCGTAGGTAAGGGGTTTATAGGCCAATAGCTGGCCCGTTGGTATGCGCTAAGTTGTGTGAATGTGGTTGCTGGCCCTGAGGCATAAGGCTATCTTAAGGGCTGGTGTAATAGTTTTTGATGTTGTACGCCGTTTGAGCAAAATGGCGCTGTGAGGGTAACTCTTTGAACGATATGGCAAAAAATCTGGTGTTGTGGCTGGTGATAGCGGCGGTGCTGCTGACAGTATTCAACAACTTCAATCCACAGTCCTCCCAGGAGTCGCTCACCTATTCCGAGTTTGTTAAAGAGGTGCAGTCTGATCAGATTCGCGAAGTGACTATCGATGGCCTGGTCATTGTAGGCATGCGCCATGATAACTCCCGCTTTGAGGCCATTCGTCCGCAGGTGATGGACGATCGCCTGATGGACGACCTGCTCAACCACGGCGTTGAAGTTAAGGGCAGTAAGCCAGAGCAGCCGAGCATCTGGCAGCAATTGTTGGTGGCCAGTTTTCCGATTCTGCTGATCATCGTCGTGTTTATGTTCTTTATGCGCCAGATGCAAGGTGGTGCGGGTGGCCGTGGTGGCCCCATGAGCTTTGGCAAGAGCAAGGCTCGCTTGCTGGGCGAGGACCAGATTAAAACCACTTTCGCCGACGTGGCGGGTGTGGATGAGGCCAAAGAAGACGTTCAGGAGCTGGTAGAGTTTTTGAAAGATCCCTCTCGCTTTCAGCGTCTGGGTGGCCAGATTCCTCGCGGTGTATTGATGGCGGGCCCTCCAGGGACCGGTAAAACCCTGCTGGCTAAAGCCATTGCCGGTGAAGCCAAAGTTCCGTTCTTCTCCATTTCGGGTTCTGATTTTGTGGAAATGTTCGTGGGTGTCGGTGCTTCGCGAGTTCGTGACATGTTTGATCAGGCCAAAAAGCAGGCGCCTTGTATCATCTTTATTGACGAAATCGATGCAGTGGGTCGCCATCGTGGCGGCGGTCACGGCGGTGGTCACGACGAGCGTGAGCAGACTCTCAACCAACTGCTGGTGGAAATGGACGGTTTTGAAGGCAACGAAGGTATTATCGTTATCGCGGCTACTAACCGCCCGGACGTGCTCGATAAAGCACTGCTGCGTCCCGGTCGTTTTGATCGCCAGGTTTTTGTAGGCCTGCCTGATATTCGTGGCCGTGAGCAAATTCTCAAAGTGCACATGCGCAAGGTTCCTTTGGAAGAAAATGTAAAAGCCTCAATTATCGCTCGCGGTACCCCTGGCTTTTCTGGTGCGGATCTGGCGAATTTGGTGAATGAGGCCGCCTTGTTTGCCGCGCGTGCTAACAAGCGCGTAGTCACAATGGAAGAGTTTGAGAAAGCTCGCGATAAAATCATGATGGGTGCCGAACGCAAGACCATGGTGATGAGCGAGAAAGAGAAAGAAAATACCGCTTACCACGAGGCGGGTCATGCCATCGTGGGGCGTTTGGTGCCTGAGCACGACCCAGTGCACAAGGTCACCATTATTCCTCGAGGCCGCGCCCTGGGTGTGACCCAGTTCCTGCCTGAGGACGACAAATACAGTCTCAGTAAGCGCGCTCTGGAATCACAGATTTGTACTCTATTCGGTGGACGTATCGCTGAAGAGATGACGCTGGGCTTTGAAGGTGTCACCACTGGCGCTCAGAACGATATTGAGCGAGCCACCAGTCTGGCGCGCAATATGGTGACTAAATGGGGCTTGTCTGAAAAGTTGGGTCCGTTGCACTATGGAGAAGATGATGGCGGCATGCCAGGGACCCCAGGGCCGTTGAACTACTCTGGCGCCACTTCCAAAACCATTGATGAAGAAATTCGTCGCATTGTGGATGAGTGCTACAAGACGGCCGACCAGCTGTTGAATGAAAATCGCGATATTCTTGAGGCCATGAAAGATGCGTTGATGGAATATGAGACCATCGACGCAGAGCAGGTTGATGATCTAATGGGGCGCAAAAAAGTGAGACCTCCCCGTGATTGGCATGATGATGATTTTGGGGGAACACCCAGCAAAGATTCTGAATCAGAGTCAGACAAGAAAGACGACAAGGGAGCCAATCCCATCGGTGGTCCGGCACAGCACCACTAGTTTGATATTCTGAGCTATCCAGGCCTGGCGGTTGCTATCGCCGGGCCTTTTTGTTTATTTCCCCGCAGGACGATCAGCAATATTGGCCGTACCTGTATTTTCAGTTTTGGTATCAGCCAGCATGCGTAAAGGCCTGACATTCGATCAACCCCGTATTATGGGGATTCTCAATACCACTCCCGATTCTTTCTCCGATGGCGGAAATGTCTTCCGCGATGGACGTGTGGCGCTCGATGATGCGTTGTTCAAAGCTGAGCAGATGCTGGCGGATGGTGCAGATATTATCGACGTTGGGGGTGAGTCGACGCGCCCCGATGCGTCACCGGTAAGCCTCGACGAAGAGTTGTCTCGTGTGGTGCCTGTGGTGGAGGCTTTAGTACAGCGCTTCGGCGCATACGTCTCGGTTGACACCAGTACCCCGGAGGTTATGACGGCCGCATGTGACGTTGGCGCCAGCATGCTCAACGATGTCAGAGCCTTGCAGTGTGATGGAGCAGCGCCGGCCGCGTTGGCGACCGGATTGCCCGTCTGTGTGATGCATATGCAGGGGCAGCCAAAGACCATGCAACAAAACCCCGTTTATGCAGACGTCGTAACTGAGGTCTACAGTTTTCTACAGCAGCGCTTGCAGCAGTTGCTACAACTAGGTTTTAAGCGGGACTCACTATTGATTGACCCTGGGTTTGGTTTTGGCAAAACGGCGCAGCACAATCTTCTGTTGTTGAAGCAGTTGGATAAATTCCAGCAATTACAGGTGCCGTTGCTGGTGGGTATATCGCGCAAATCAATTTTTGGTCAGGTTCTTGGGCGTGAGGTGCATCAACGCTTGGCGGGGAGTCTGTCCGCCGCTATATTAGCGGCACAAAAGGGAGCCGGCATTATCCGTGTTCACGACGTGGCTGAAACCCGAGACGCCCTGCTATTCATGCAGGCCGTGAACGAAGCCTGAGCAGAGATTCAAGGAGTAAAGGAAGCAGTATGACGCGCAAGTATTTTGGAACGGACGGCATTCGTGGACAGGTGGGTGAAGGTGTAATTACCCCGGATTTTGTGCTCAAACTTGGTTGGGCGGCCGGCAAGGTGCTGGCAGAGCGCTTTGATGGTCCGAAGCTCATCCTTATTGGTAAGGACACGCGTATTTCTGGCTACATGTTTGAATCTGCACTACAGGCGGGATTGATCAACGCGGGAATTGATGTGGGCCTACTGGGGCCGATGCCAACACCTGCGATTGCCTATTTGACCCGTACTTTCCAGGCTCAGGCCGGAATCGTCATCAGTGCGTCGCACAACCCTTATCAGGATAACGGTATCAAGTTCTTCAGCCACACTGGCACCAAGTTGCCAGATGATATTGAGCTGGCTATCGAAGAGCAGTTGGATCAGCCGATGGTTACAGCTCCGAAATTGGGCAAAGCTCGACGTATCGAGGATGCTGCCGGTCGCTATGTTGAATATTGTAAAGGCACCATGCCGTGGGGCTTCAGTCTCTCTGGTCTAAGGTTGGTGCTCGATTGTGCCAATGGTGCCACCTATCATGTGGCTCCCGATGTATTCCGGGAATTGGGTGCGGAAATCGAAGTCATTGGCAATGAGCCCGATGGTGTCAACATCAATGAACAGTGCGGCTCCACCAAGCCTGGAAAGTTGCAGTCGCGCGTGCTGGAAACTGGTGCTGACTTGGGTATCGGTTTTGACGGTGACGGGGATAGATTGGTGTTTGTTGATCACAAGGGCGAGCTGGTGGACGGCGATGAAATTCTCTATCTGATTGCCTCACATCGACAGCAATATCGCGGTGGCTGTAAAGGGGTCGCCGGTACGCTGATGAGTAATTTTGGCTTTGAGCTGGCGCTTAGAAAGTTGGATATTCCATTTGAGCGGGCTAAAGTCGGTGACCGCTACGTAATTGAGTCCATGAAAAAGAATGGCTGGCTGCTCGGTGGAGAGAATTCAGGCCATATTGTTTGTGGTGATGTTAGTACCACCGGCGACGGTATTATTGCGGCGTTGCAGGTATTGTTGGCATTGTCGGTGGCCGATCAGTGTCTTCACGATCTGAAACAGGGTATGCGCAAGTTGCCCCAGACTATGATCAATGTCCGTATCCAGGGAAAAGTTGATCTAGATAACGATACGCTGCACAAGGCTGTGGCCAGTGCCGAAGCGCGGCTGGCAGACACGGGGCGAGTGTTACTGCGTCCGTCAGGTACCGAGCCTTTGATCCGCGTTATGGTTGAAGGTGAGGACTTGCCTTTGGTGAATGAGCTGGCTCAGGAGCTGGCGGGCGTGGTTGAAACTCTGTTCGCTGGCTAGCGGCTTTTTATTGGCTTCTCCGATTGTAAGTAAGGACGTTCTCCGATAAGATTGGCGCCCCCTTCGCGAGGGGCATCTGGAAATTGCTGAAAGACGGTCTTTAGGCCCGCGAAACGGACGATTTAATATGCGACAGCCACTGGTTCTGGGTAACTGGAAAATGAACGGTTCCCTGAAAGACAATCGCGAATTGTTGCAGGGGCTGGTGGAAGGGTTGAATGTTGACGCTGGTGTCGGTGTTTGTCCTCCTGCAGTTTATATCCCTCAAGCTGTTGAGTTGCTGCAGGGAACTAATATCGCTGTAGGTTCGCAGGATGTCAGTGCTCATGGCGCTGGTGCCTATACAGGTGAGCTGCAGAGCTCGATGCTCAAAGAAGTGGGTTGTGCGTACGCTCTGGTAGGGCACTCTGAACGCCGTGAATATCACGGCGAATCCAATGCTCAGGTTGCCGAGAAGTTTCAGGCGGCACAAGCCTCTGGTTTGGTGCCAGTACTTTGTATAGGTGAGACTATAGAGCAGCGCGAGGCTGAAACTACGCTGGACGTAATTGCTGCGCAGCTTAAAGCGGTAATCGACAAGGTGGGAGAAAGCGCTTTTAGTAGTGCTGTTGTGGCATATGAACCCGTTTGGGCTATCGGTACCGGTAAAACGGCGACTCCAGAACAAGCTCAAGAAGTGCATAAGTTTATTCGCGCACAGCTTGGTGCTGTGGGCAAGGGCGTACAAATTTTGTATGGCGGCAGTGTCAAAGCCGATAATGCAGAATCTCTGTTTGCCAAGCCGGATATTGATGGCGCCCTGGTTGGCGGTGCATCTCTGAAGGTTCAGGAATTCATCGCTATCTGTTCTGCAGCGGCGAAAGGTTAATAGAAACGAACACAATTCCAAATTGATGGATTGTGTCGGTGGAAGAGAAAATGGAAAACATCATTCTTGTTGTACACGTGCTGGCGGCGATTGCTATTATTGCGCTGATTTTACTGCAGCAGGGTAAGGGTGCCGAAGCAGGTGCTTCCTTCGGTGGCGGAGCCTCACAGACTGTATTTGGTAGTCAGGGCGGCGGTAACTTTTTTACGCGCGCGACTGCGATTCTGGCGACCGTGTTCTTTGTTACCAGTTTTGCTTTGGCCTACGTTGCCAAAGAAAAATCTACGGTTTCCGAAGCACCTGGTATGCCTGTAGTTGAGTACGCTGAAGGAGTTCCTGCAGCGGTTGAGGCCGGTGCTGATGACGTTATTGGTGACATTCCAGTAGCAGAGCCTTCCAGTAGTGCGGCGGACGTACCGGCTGGCTCGGAAATTCCTGCTCAGTAATTGAAATACAGAATTCTGTTTCAGCGCGAAGCGCTGGCAAAAGTTGGGATTAAACGGCTCAACGATAAAAAATTGCGTTTGAATTTAGCCCAGGTGGTGCGATGAGCAGGAGCTCGAGTGCCGCGTGAGGCAGGACGCCGGTAGCGGCAAATTGGTCCAGCGCGAAGCGCTGGCAAAAGTTGGGATTAAACGGCTCAACGATAAAAAATTGCGTTTGAATTTAGCCCAGGTGGTGAAATTGGTAGACACGCCATCTTGAGGGGGTGGTGGCCTTATGGCCGTGCGGGTTCAAGTCCCGCCCTGGGCACCATATATCAGCAGGAAATCCTGTAATGTCTTAAAGCCCCTGGTTGCAGTGCAGTCGGGGGCTTTTTCGTTTTAATCCGAAGTGGTCGTCTGTGCGTATTTTTATCGCCACCTTCTGAAAAGTGAATGTGCCGATGCCAGTCTCTCTTGAAACTCTCAAATGCTCACCTACGATTGAAAAGGTTGTAGTGGACTCTCTGGAATCTAGCCTTTATCAGTGCTCTGTTGTCATGGCTGGTGAGGAATTTCTGGTTGTTGATCCGCGTGGTCAGCCATTGCGGAGTTCTTGCGTTGTGAAAATGCAGGATTTGTTCGATGGCTTGCCGGTCAAAGCGATGGTGCTGCGTCAACGTAGTGCCTACGACGAAATGATTGGGCAGCCGCTTCGTTGTGGCGAGAATACGTTAGAGGTGCCTCTGGGTTATCCCTTTCCCATGGAGGAATGATAGTGCGAGTGATTGCGGGGCGGGTTCAGTGGTTAGGGTCTCGGTAAAGCTACAGGCACTGTTGATGGTGGTTGTTATCTTTGGTCTTGTTTCTTGTGGGCGTCAAACTCATTTGGAGTCAGAGTTTGATGAGTATGCAGCTCGCTTGTCGCGAGCGCTGGAGGCGGACGTTCCTGCTTATCAGGCTGTTGCGGGGTTGCCACTTGATGCTCCAAAGATTGAGATTCCCAGGGTAAAAATGTCCTTGTTGGAGTTTCTCAGTCTTTTTGGTTGTGAGTTGCAGTACACCATTGGTGAGCGCAACAGTTCTTTGGGGCGTGTCGCCACAGACTCTCAGCGTCTGCTGAATACTCTGAAATTGCTGCGTCAGGCTCCCGGCTGCATTGAGCGTCTGAGGCAGGATGGCAGGGAAGAGGATGCGGGGATGTTGAGAGAGTTGGTGCTGCAAAAGAGGGCTCAGTTACCGGCACTGATCTACAATGCCACTCTGGCGGGGCCTGAGTTTCGCGAGCTCTGGTCGCAGGCGATCCCCGAAGGTTATCCAAACAATATCAATTCCGAGGTTGTCGATGGAGTTGGAAAATTGAATGGTCTTGTTGAGCGCTGGTTGAGTGGCGAGTTTGAGGTTGATGGCGTTGAGCTTGAGTGGGTGTTAGGTCAGTTGCGCCAGGGGGATGGAGGAGCTTTGATTCGAAC
>JALUYN010000320.1 GCA_027012915.1 Cellvibrionaceae bacterium | reverse complement strand
AGGGTTTGATCGCCATTTATTTATCCGGCTCGGAATCCGCTGATTTTGATTGGATGGACAACAATGTCTGTGCGCATCCGGATCAGGTGGACGGTCAACGTTTTGTGTCCGACTGGGGATTGGGTGAAGGCAATCGCCGCTATTTGTCGCCGGCACAAACCAATATCACCCGCGACAATGTGGGTTCGTTGGAATTGGCCTGGGCGCTGGCGTTTCCCAAAGTTACCGATATGCGTTCACAGCCCGTGGTGCTGGGTGACACTCTGTACTTTGGCGACAAGAGCGGTCGCCTCTACGCCATTGATCGCAAACAGGGGTGCGTGCATCGCCACACCAAAGTCGCCAGCGGTATTCGCTCGGCCATTACTCTGGTCTACAACACCGAAGGTGAGCCGTTGCTGGTGTTCGCCGATTCCATGGCCATGGTGTACGCGATAGACCCCGCCACTTTTGAGATTGTGTGGCGTTCGGATATGCGTCTGTTCAGCACTTCCACCATCACCGGTTCTATCAGCTTTCACGACAATCGCGTATTTGTACCTATTTCTTCCTATGAGGTTGCCGCGGCGGGTAATCCGCAGCACGTGTGCTGTACATCCCACGGTGGTGTGATTGCATTGGATCTGGACAATGGCGAACGACTCTGGGAATGGCACGCCACTGAGGACGCGACACAGCAGGGTGTGACGTCTGATGGTAAACCACTGTTTGGTCCCTCCGGTGTGTCGGTGTGGAGTACGCCCACCATCGATGCCGCGCGCAACCGTCTCTACATTGGCACCGGCGAAAACCTGTCTCACCCGGCAACTGAAAAGTCCGATGCGGTAGTGGCCATCGATCTCGACAACGGCGAGGAACTGTGGAGTTTTCAGGCCACCGCCGACGATGTTTGGAATGCCGCCTGTTTGAATGGCGGCAGCAACTGCCCCGAGAACGCCGGTGGTGATTTTGATATAGGCGCGTCCATTATTCACGCCAAACTGGATGACGGCACCGAGTTGTTATTGGTGGGGCAAAAATCCGGTGATGCCATGGCTTTGGATATGCAGGGTAATCTGCTTTGGAAAACCCGTGTCAGTAACGCTGCTATTGGTCCCAACCAACATCAGACCACGACCAACGGTGGTATCCACTGGGGCATGGCCCTTTCCGGCGAAAAACTGTTGGTACCGGCTGCCGACCCCGAACGCCGTCGCGCGGAGTACCAACCGCGCCCGGGCATCCACGCATTGAATGTTCGTACTGGTAAGCCAATCTGGTTTCAGGGCGTCGAACGCGGCTGCTATTTGGCGGACGAAGACAAACCTCTGGTCGGTTTGCAGAATATGCGCGCTGGCAAGAGCCGACCATTGTCAGAGCAATACGCCTGTTCTTTCTATTACGGCTTGTCGGCTGCGGCCACCGCCACAGATGGCCTGGTATTCAGTGGTGGTCTCAATGGCCAGTTGCGCGCCTACGATATTGAAAGCGGTAATGTACTCTGGGAAGAAGCCACCGCGAAACCGTTTACAACAATCAACGGTGTGACCGGCCATGGTGGTGCCATTGATGTGGATGGTCAGATTCTGGCTGGCGACTGGCTCTATGTGCAATCGGGTTACGCTATGTTTGGGCAGTTACCGGGGAATGTTCTTTTGGCCTACAGAATTGGCGACGGTAAGCAAGAGCATGAGTAAGATTAAGTTGGATTTGCTGCCGGTAGATTTCTTTGTCGAGATTTTGAGAGTGGATGTTCGAAATAGTTTATGATGAACTTATATAGTGAATTGTCGAATGATGGTACTCCTAACATCTGATCAGAAGTTGCAAGGTACTGCTACGTGGAAAGCCTGATATGAATCTTAGTTTTAACTCGGAAGATGCTGGTCAAGTGGTTGTTGGCGCTTTTGCTTTGGCTGTCCCTATATCGTTTTCTGAAGAAGCCTGGAAATTGGGGGAAACTCTACCTGTAGCAAATCTTATTTTTCTGTTTTTGTTATCTGTTCTGTTTCTGGGGCTATTCGCCTATCAAAGTGTGTTTCAGGGGGATGTTAAGCACCGTTCTTCTGTGTTTATTCTACGGATTGTAATCGCCTATTTTATTGCAATTGTTGTAGTAGCCATGGTGCTTATCTCTTTGAATAAGTTCCCGGTTTTCTCTGAACCCGTTGTTGCAATAAAACGATTGGTTGTGATTGCAATGCCTGCTTCAATGGGAGCCATCATCGTTGATAGTTTTGATAAAGAGTAGAGATTTCTCAAAGACTCCTTCACAAATTCTTGTAGAGTAACCATGGCAAAGGATTGATGAA
>JALUYN010000319.1 GCA_027012915.1 Cellvibrionaceae bacterium | reverse complement strand
AAGCAATGGACTGGCGTAAGCCCGGCGGAATACCGGGCGGCGAAAGAGCGCAAGTACTAGGGCCTGTCGACACTAACTCTACGCTATTCTGTCAGGCTTCTGCTGTGACCGTTGCGAGTCACAATACGTATGTGTTCGCGACGCAGTTGTCGCGGTTCAGAGACGCCGCAGGAATGGGCAATTTGCTCGACGGCGTGGGTCAGATTGCGTTGATAGTTGCACACTCTCTGGGTCTTATCCGACACCACCAAACCGTACTGCAATTTTTCGTTGTGGGTAGTGATGCCCGTAGGGCAGGTGTTTTTATTGCACTGCATGGCTTGAATACAGCCGAGAGAGAACATGAACCCACGCGCCGAATTGACAAAGTCGGCGCCACAGGCCAACGCCCAGGCCACGAACGATGGGGTAATCAGTTTCCCCGAGGCGACCACTCTAATCCGCTCTCGCAGGTTGTACTGCTCCAGGGTATCAACCAACAATGGCAGAGTTTCCTGAATCGGTAACCCAACGTAGTCCATATGATGCTGTGGCGCCGCTGCGGTACCGCCGTCGCCACTGTCTACAGTAATAAAATCCGGAGCCGCTTGCGGGCCACGTTGCACAATGGCGCGGCACAGATCGTCGAGCCACTCGCTTTGGCCTATCACCGATTTGAAACCTACCGGCTTGCCGGTGACACTGCGTATCCGCTCGATCATGTCCAGAAGATCTTCCACATTGTGCAGTTCGCGATGGGCGTTGGGACTGATTGAGGCCTTGCCTGCGGGAATGCCCCGAATCTGACTGACTTCTTCGGTGACCTTGGCTGCTGGGAGGATGCCACCTTTACCGGGTTTGGCACCCTGGCTGAGTTTGATCTCGAACATGCGCGTCTGGGGCTTTGAGGCTATCTCACGCAGCTTGTTGTCATCGAGGTTGCCATCGGCATCTCGCAAGCCGTACTTGGCTGTGCCGATTTGTACCACCAGATCACAGCCTCCCTCGAGATGATAGGGAGAAACTCCCCCTTCGCCGGTATTCATCCAACAACCTGCTAATTTGGCGCCCCTGGCCAGAGCCAAAACTGCCGGCTTGGAGATGGCGCCATAGCTCATGGCGGAGATATTGAGAATGGCATTGGTGGCATAGGGAAATTCGCAGTAGGGGCCGATGGTGATTGTGGCCGGTGGCAAAGCATCTTCCTCTTGTACAGGGAAAGGGGAGCAGGCGAAGAGTGTAGTGCCGGGCTGGCGAATATTGACTGTTGAACCGAAGGCGACAGTGGTATCTATATCTTTGGCCGCTCGATACACCCAGCTGCGAATGGCTCGATTAAAGGGCTGCTCCTCACGCTCCATGGCGATCAGGTATTGGCGGAAAAACTCTCCCAAGTGCTCGAACAGATAGCGGAAGCGGCCGATAACCGGATAGTTGCGACGGATCGTATGGCGCTTCTGACGCTTGTCGATGATGAAGGTTAAAACGGTCCACGCCACCAGCGCAAAGATCCCCAGAACCAGGGCGAATCCCAGCAGTTGCATCACGGGTAGAACGGTTTGGTAGAGCGAGTCAATCATAGTGGTCTCCTGTTGCGCTCAGTGTAGCTTCGCTGCTGCGATAAA
Organism: Cellvibrionaceae bacterium; assembly: GCA_027012915.1. The sequence continues at coordinate 689 of JALUYN010000319.1, read as the reverse complement.
CCCTTGATAGGGCTCAATACTCGATCTGATGATCAGCCCACATTTCGATGCCGACAAAAGCAAATCATCGCCTATATTTATTGAGTGGCTCTAGAAAAGGGGAGACCGGCTTTGAAAGGTATCGTATTCAATGAGTTTCTAACCATGGTGGAATCTGTGTTCGACGAGGACATGGTAGACGACATCCTCGACAGTGTGGAGTTACCTTCTGGTGGCGCATATACGTCTGTGGGCACCTACTCACATAATGAGTTGGTGGCAATGGTGGTTGAGTTGGCGCGACGCTCGGAAACGCCAGCCGCGGATCTGGTGAAGGCCTTTGGCAAACACCTGGCAGGTGTCTTCTCAAGCAAATACGCCGGTTTCTTTGAGGAGTGTGACAATACGCTGGCCTTTCTCAAGAAAATTGACGATCACATTCATGTGGAGGTCAAAAAGCTCTATCCGGATGCGGAATTGCCGGAGTTCAGTTACGACGATTCCAACTCCGACACGTTTGAGCTGGAGTATTCCTCCAGCAGAGGCTTTGCCGACCTTGCAGAAGGTTTGATGGAAGGGGTCGCAGATCATTACGGCGAAACATTTCAAATCGGCAGAGAAGATTTGAGTGGTGGTGATAACACCCATGTGAAATTCACTCTCGCTCGGGAACAGTAGCGGTTCACTCAGTATGACAGGCGACAAGGTTG
>JALUYN010000318.1 GCA_027012915.1 Cellvibrionaceae bacterium | reverse complement strand
GTGTGTTTGGCGTTACGAAATTTATAGGTGTTTCCATGCAACGGCCGCGGAGCAGCGAGTGCCTGATTACTCTTCCCTCGGTTAACCATGTCCATCAGATCGGTTTCGATCCAGCTGCGAACAATGTCGGGGTATTTATCAAATCCGGAAAACCACTCGGGATGTTCCAAAAAGTCTTCCAGGAACTCATCCACGGAAAGATCTCCACCTCGCGGCGGTCTCCGGCTTCCGTAACCATCATATTTAAGCCGAGGAAAAAGCATCGTGAGCACACGATCCATTTCAATATGCTTGAAATCCAAATAGGAAACTTTTGGAATTCTGAATTCCTTGTCCCGGCCTTTAATTGACATGGTAAGAGGCTCCTTTTTCTGAGACCTGCATACTCAAGACACCGCTGTCGCTACGGCTGATTTCATAGAACCGGTGCCCGGCTTTTGTTAACAGCACCTCTTTGTAGGGCACAGAGGCCAGGAGATTCTTGAAAACCGCCAGGCTGAGATAGAAACCCTCTTGTTCCTCTATGCTTGGCCGATAACCGTTGTTCAACCGCATCAGCATCTCATAAATATCGAGATTGATACGCAGGCTTGCCTTATGGTCATCGCCTGGGTCATAGCGCAGCATTAATGCCTGGGACAGGCATTCCAGGAAAGGATGGTCTGCTGTTTCCTGCTCGGTGCGGAGTGTGAAGTGTTCGCCATCAAACAGCCGGTAGCTACGAATGGTGCCTTTTTCCACTTGGCGAACACGTAACGCCAACTGGTTGCCCAGCCGTGCCGGATCGCTTAAGCCTTCACCCCGATTGATGGCTCTCAGGATTGCAGAGACTTCCTCGATGCTTTTCGCGCCGGGTTTTTTGATGGCATCCAGGAAAGGATCAATACTTTCGTAGGGCAACATCTCTTCCCATCGATCATCCCGGCGTTCAAAGAAATGTCGGCGGCGCAGGTGTGACAGATAATTTCGGTGTTTTGCGATCAGTCGGGCCCGATGCTTCGACGAATAATCGCGGGGCAAATGAGCGAACAATGTTTCGATCAGATCTTCATCGTAGTGACCACGCTCATCAAAGTTAAACCGCGATGGCTTGTGGACTTGTGGCGCCAAAAAGCCTAGCTTTCCATCAAGCTCGGGATTGCTGACCTCGGCAATATCGATCTCCCGCAGTAGTGTAATCAGACGATCATTCGAACCTTCAGCACCGCCAAGCCATGAATTGAAGTAGAAACCATCGAGAATGCGGTTCTGATTGTCCTCGCCGCCATTCTGGTAAAGCTGGTGAATGCCATCACAGTCGCGCGTACCCACCAGCATGAATGCCAGCGCCGATCGCAGATCGCGCATCGTAATGTGCAACCGGCCACGCAGATGGGTGATGGTGTGGAGCATTTTCAATCGCTCTATCACCTTGGGTCCAGCAACCGGATCCTGGAAGGTTCGGGCATTGTGATAGGCGTAGCACTTGCTCTTGATGTCGCACTTCTCGCAGGCTTGCCAGTATTCCTGCCGCGTCATACGGCTGATCAATCGTTCCAGGATGGAGGTTTGACCTTCTTCTACCTCGGCAACCACGGAGCGAAGATTAAGATTAATCACCGCGACACCATCTTCTGGCGCGTCTCCCGCCAACCCTTGCTGGATCTGCCCGGCAAGCAACGAAAACTCGTCTTCGTGCTCAAGGAAGAAATCGACCAGGCGACCTTCGTTAATGGCAATCAGACGGGTTTCATTCTCCGGCCAGCCTGCGTTGTCATTACCCGCAAAAGGACCAAAGAATTTTTGTAACACGGTATCATTGCGCTCATCGCCCTCATCCTGGCTGCCATCGTAATTGCTTTGATAGGTGTGCCCCTTGAGCTGGAACACGGCGCCATTCGCGCCGCGCTGCAACTGTGCGCCCTTGCTCTCGGCGAAGGCCTCAAACTGCTGGATGAAAGCGGTTTTTCCATCACCGGCGTTACCACTGATGATGACCAGACGGAACTCACCTTTGAGCAATGCAGGTTTGAGCTTCTCATCAAGGTAGGTCGACACATAGGTGGCCTTGCCAATCTCATCCAGACCACGGGTACCCGCATTGGAAACCTGGCTCTGGCTGTAAAGCGTCAGCAGATGCGTGACAAAGGGATTGGTGTTCGGTTCGGTTGGCTCAAAACCCAGTTTCGCCACTGCTTTAGCGCCAGTAGCGATTTCACCTGTGGTTAACACCGAACGATAACGCTTAACCTCTACCAGTGCCGCCAAAAATTCATCGGCTGAAGCAAAGCGATCCTTGCGCTCCGGTGCAATCATCTTCACCAACACATCGATCAGTGACGAACTCAAATCAGCGCAGCCCTTAAACTGCTTAGGGTCCTTTGGCTGAGTCTTTATCGGCGGCGTAGGCTCATCAAACGGGTATTTCCCACCCGTCAGACACTCATAAAAAGTAATCCCCAAGGCATAGAGATCACGATCTATCCTGTCCGCGGCATCTGGCTCATTCGCGTGATCATAATCCGGCGGCAGATAGCGTCGTGTTCCCCCACCACCTTGAATCTCATCGTCCTCGCTAACCGCGACATTGAAATCGATGATGCGAACACCTTTATCGGTCCAGAGCAGGTTGGATGGTTTGACGTCCTGATGATAAACCCCGTGCTTGTGCAGATGACCTAGGCCCTCCGCAGACTCACGCGCAATACGCACTGAATCATCCAGCGACAGCACCTCGGCATCGATCATATCCGAAACATCAAGTCCTTCCACATACTGGAACACGATATAGGGCGTCTGCTTAGCATCGTTCATGCGATCCGCCCAGACCACTTTCACCACATGGGGATGATCAGGCAGATTGGTCAGTGTCTTGTATTCCCGGCGCAGGCGTTCATAGACGCTACGCCGATCCCTGGTCACAAGTTTGATAACCCGAACCACATCACCCAAAGAGTCGAACACCTTGTAGGCAACACCAAAACCACCACTGCCGAGCTTCGATTGGATGCGGAAGCGATCCGCCAGAATAAAATCCTGCGATAAGTTAGTAAGATCGTCCGGGATCTGCGGCTGATCGTCGGCTGGACGACTGATGTCCGCAACAGAGTCATCTTCCGCCTCGGGCAGAATCAGATCATCCAGCGCCTTACGAGCAATGGCCGCGCTGATGTGGCGGTCTTCCGGATCAAACTCGCAGAACTTTTGCAGCCATTCATCAAACCCCAAGGGCAGATCCGGCTTGTGCTCCGAGGGCTTCATCGGGAACCTGCCGTCTGCCTCCATCATCTGGTCGACGCTTTCAAAAGGCAGTTCGCCGGTGAGCAGCTCGTAAAAGATGAGCCCGGCGGCATAGAGATCAGAGGCAATGCTGGCCTGGGTCGGGTCTTTGAAACACTCAGGCGCCTGATAGGCCGGTTCCAGATCATCAATCACTTGGTCAGCAATGGTGGAGGTACGGTTCTTGCCCACCCGGGCGTAATCGAATCCAGTCACCCGGGCCTGCCCGCCCCTGGTCACCAGAATGGCGTCCGGGGTCAGGTTGCGGTGGATCACCTCATGGCGGTGCGCATGATCCAGGGCAGAGAGCACATCGCGCATCACCTGAAGTTTCTGATCAAAGGTCAGCGCCAGCGAGGACTTGTTAATATGCAGGCGCAGGGCCTGGCCTGGCAGGTCTTCGGTAACCAGCACCACCTTATGCTCATCGTCGGTGACGAACAGATCCTTCACTGCCAGCACATTGGCCTGAGTCGGCATGTGGGCCACGGCCCGGTAAGCATTGCTGATCTTCTTGAACTCGGCCTTGCGGGCTTCCTCGTCCTGATACGGGTCGGCTTGATAAACACGCAGCCGGGCATGCCCGCCGCTCTTACCCAACAGGTTGTGTTTGGCGCGATATTCGGTATAACGATCCGTGCCGCCCAGCTTCTCCTCCACCTGCCAGTCACGAAACACCAGCGCCGCACTCTTGGGCCTGGCATTGCCGGTGATCGCCTTGGCAATCTGGCTGTGGAAACGGCTGATGCTATCCAGCCGGTTATTCGGAATACGGGATTTGTCGCGGAAATATTTCAGGCAGTGCTTGAAGTCGGTCACGTCCGGGCTGTCGATACCCGCCTGATCAAATACGGCGGCGTCATTGGCTGTGAGCAGCACCGTGGCATGCACATGGGCCTTGCGCAACTCGATCAGGCCGGTATTGCTGTCACGGATAATGCTGGCCAGCACCTTGGCATGATGGCGAAGCTTGGCAAGCGGAGAATGGAAAGGCTGCCGCCCTTCGGGATACCACTTGGAGCCATACACATCGATATTACCCCGCGTCCCTTTGACATCCACCAGGTAAACCGCGTGGGGCGCGAGGATAGCGATATCGATCTCGAACACCTCCTGCCCCTGGCGCATCTCGAAGTTATGGAACACCAGCCAGCCCTCGGGCAGATGTTCCCGGAGGAAACCAATCGCCTGGCGTTCTGATTCATTTGCGGGTTGGCCGATGGGGATGATCTTTGCCATTAACGACCGCCCTCCTCGATGGTGCGCTCAACCAAGGTGCGGGCTTCATCTTCGAGTTCGGTCGCTTGAGCGCGGTTCTCCCAAGCTTGTTCTGCTATGCGACTTATTTCGTGCCGCCTTTCTTCATCTGGCCAATAGACCAGAATTTTTCTAGCACCTTCTTCTTGGAGTACGGGAATAGAGGATCCTGCAGAAAAACGCATGCTCAATCGTCGGCCAAATTCTGTGGCCAAATAAACGCTTATATAACCAGCATCCTTCGGATCACGCGGTATGATCCGCATTACCGCTTCAGTAACGGCTTTGCCTATCAGTAAACGATTCGCAAGAACTGGTCTTCCGAAAATTCCATACCTTTGTCCCACGCATTGAAACAAAACGTATCCTGGTTTAATGATGAACTTATCAATATTTGGCGTTCTTGCGGAAATACTGACATCGCTTCGTTGATCCAATGACATCAAATCCGTACCACCAAGAAACTCATGACCGCCCTCTGTAACACGAATACGTTTCATAATTGGTGGGCGAAGAACATCTGCATAGTCACCCATCTCTGTAAGGGGGACGCAGGCTTTATCAATTGCTTCACCGACAAAACCGACATAGTGAAATGCGTCTAACCGGCGCATGAATGAATTAACAGAGCATGCCCTAATATCAAAGGATTGAGGACTGCGGCTATGCCATTGCACAGAGCCTCCCGCAATTTCTCTTTCTAAATCATCCTTGGCATTAACAAGCATCTGATTTGCGCTAGCGCGCAGGTCAGCTGCTTTCTGAATCAATTCATGCGCTCGGTCTTCAATTAAACCTAAACGTGGAACCGGAAGATCGGAAATATGATGTGGTTCTATACTCTGAATTATCGAGCCGTAAGTACCTGACACTATCAAAGGGACGCCAAATCGACTAGAAAGATAGGCATACACATAGCCAGGACTCACTCTTGTATCGTCTGGTACTACTCGCATCACATGTTCTGAACATGCCAACCCATCCATATCAGACCGAGCATAAGCCATTCGTCCAATCGTCCCCGACCGTGTAATAAGCGTCCAGCCCTCATGAATCGTGAAATTTGGATTAGCACGAATTTGTTTGGATGAAATCAAAGGAAGGTCTGTTAAATCTGCTGCAAGCATATCTGTGCTTCCCATAAAGGGAACGCCATATTCTGACGTCTCAACCCATAGCCTACTTTCACGCCCTGCGTGGTAAATTCCAGTCGTAAGCTGACGCAAAGGCTCTTTTGATGCTGAGAGGTTCCGTAAGAGCTCTCTTGCCTCCATGGCTCCAGATAGATACGGGCCACAATCCAAGCGACGGCCGTTATTTTCTAACCACGTACTTGGTACCGCTTTGACCTGAAATTTCCGGCTCATAACGCCACCTCGCCAGTCTCGCAGAATTCCCTGTATTTCTCCGCTACCAGCGGCAGTTCGTCATGAATGCGACGATTGCGGCGTGCGGTGCGCCGGATTTCCACTTCACCTCCGACCCGAACCCGTTCGATCACCTCCTCATCAAAGATCAATTCCTCCCCGTCGGGGGCGCGTTGAAACAGCAGATTGCCCCGGGCATCCACACCGGCCCGGTCCACCACGGCCATAAAGACCTTGTATTCCGGATGCTCGGTATTGATCAGCTCTTCCTGGCTACGGCGACGCAGCACCAGCAGGCTCGGCAAGGCAGGGGTCAGGCCATACTCCTTGACGGTGACCTTGAAGGGCTCCACCGGCAGATCAACGCTGGCCAAAACTTCGCAATGGCGCAGAATCCACCAACGAATGTATTCATCGCCTGGATTTCCCAGCACGCCATCGGGCAATAAAATGCCCACGCGACCGGTACTGGGCTTCACCCATTGCAGGGCACGCTCGATGAACAACACCTCGGGGGGTATGCCACCAATGTTCAGGTTGCCCGTATTGCGATAACCACCCGCTTCATCCCGCTCCCAGACATGCCCCAGATCGTAGCCTTCCAGTATGGCTGCATCGCTTACCAAATCTTTGGTCGAAAACCAAGGATTGAGCAATACCACATCCATGCTGCCCAGAGGCATAGCCGGTCGGGCCGCTTCGATGCCATCCAGATCACCCTCGGGGAAGGTGCGGGCGTCGATGCGGAACACACGACCGGGATTACCGGTGGTGAACAACAGGTTCATACGACTGGCAACCGCCAGATACGGGTCAATGTCGCAACCCAGCGCATTGCTGGCCGCCCAGGCAGCGGTTTCATTCTGTGCTTGCAGAATCTGTTCGCTGCTGGCCTCTTCGGGCGTGGTGCCGAGGGCAGCCAGGTGTTGCTTGAAGATGTGGGTGGCGGTCATGGCCAGAAAGGTGCCGGTGCCGCTGGAGCAATCCATGATGCGTTCACCCAGCCGGGGTTCGAGCATCTCCACCGCCAACTCGGCCACATTGAGCGGCGTGGGGTAGCGGCCTTCGCGTCCGTCCATCACACTGCGGGCGACCGCACGGAAGGCGCCGGTGCGAAACCGGGGCTGGGTTTCACTTAACGAGTAACGGGCCAACTCCATGACAATACGCGCTGTTTCATGGGGCTCCAGGGTCAGGTCCCAGCCGCGTGTCAGCAGGTCCGGCTGCCAGCCCCTGGCGGCGGCAATGGCTTCATTGATGCGCTTTGCTATGGCTCGCTGGCCTGCCTCGGTAAAGGGTTCATCACCCTTGATCCAGAACTTACGCTCACCCACCGGCAGCTTCTCGTCATGGATCTTGGCGAGCATCAGCACCGCCAATTGCTTGAAGGAGTCCTTGTGGTCAAGGCCGAGATTGCGATTCAGGTACTGGCGACAGCGCAGCAGGACATCTTCCAGATCCTCCGCCTCGGCGCTGATTTGAATGACGCCGCCAGTGTGATCCAGATCCGTCGTGCCTTCACCCGGCACCGGCCAGACACCCAGAGGCTTGGGTCGCACTTCGAAACGGGTGCGCTCGACCTGAAACAGAAACTCTTCCTGGCCGTTGGTCCACATACCCAGCGAGGCACCGGGGATCAGTTCCATCAGCTCTTTGAGCACACGCAGGTCGGCCTCAGCCTCGGCGATGGAGCGAAGCTTATCGCGCTTCTTCTGAGTTTTGCAGACGATAATCCGCTGAAGATTATCGTTGGAATGTTCGGCACCGGGACGAAAGATCGCAATATCAATCTTGCTGGGCTTACCGCCTTTGATGCGGTGTTTGTAGTCAACCTCGATATCCGCCCGGTCAAACCCATAGCTCTCTATAAGCTGGCGCAGGACTTTCTGCACCAACAGCTTTTTGGGCGAGGCGCTTTCCTTGTTACCAGTCAGGATGTCGATGAAGAAGTTATCCGGGCTGTTCTCCGTGCTATTCTCTTCAGTGGCAGCATCCTGCGGGGCTGCAATGATGTCGTCTTGATCGCTCATCCGCTCTGCTCCTGTTTGTGACTCATGAAATTACCACAACGGCCATTGTGTATCACATATTCATATTTATGAGTCACAACTGGGGTTGCATCAAATCTATGAGACTCAAAACGCATCATAGCCCTCCGCGGTATTCAGCAGCTCCGTATAGGCCAAGGTAGCAGCACGGCGGCCGCTTCCCGGCTCAATCTCCCGCAAAATTCCATTTTCCTTCAGTAAGTTAAGTATCCGCTGCGCAGTAGGCTTGGGAATGCTACCAGATCGTACGAAATCTGAGCTTTTGAAGATGGGCCGCTCGAAAATCCAGTCCAGAGCATGTATCGCATACTGGGAATGGGTCAATTCGGTAAACTGGGTCTTCATTCGGTTATAGAGGTCCAAAATAGCTTGGGCCTTGGCCAGGTTCTCCTCAGCCTGTATGCGAATGACTTGCAGAAAAAAGGCACACCAGCCTGTCCAGTCATTATCTCGCGAAACCGCCAGCAGGCGCTCATAGTATTCATCACGATGACTTTCCAGATAGGCGCTGATGTAAAACATCGGCTGCTGGATGATCTTGGCCTGGTATAGGAACAAAGGAATCAACATCCGGCCCAGGCGGCCATTGCCATCCAGAAAAGGATGTAGCGCCTCGAATTCAGCGTGGAGAATAGCCAGTTGCAGGAGCTTATCCTGCGCATCGTCGTGAATATATTTTTCCCAGTTCGACATACCTTGCGGCAATTTCTCAGCATCGATGGGCACATAACGCGCCTCCTCGATAGTGCAACCTGTTGGGCCAATCCAGTTAGGGATTTTCCGGTATTGACCAGGAGATTTGCCGTGCCCACGTACGCTGTTCAGCAAAATTCGATGGGACTCGATCACGATGCGTTGGCACAGCGGCAGATCTTTCAACATTTCAGTGGCTGCACGCATGGCCTTCCGGTAATTTAGAATCTCCCAGATATCGGCTTCTTTAGAAGTGGTTGGCTCGCCGGTATCGCCACGGGCTTCATACTCCAACACATCACCCATTGTTGCCTGAGTACCTTCTATACGGGAGGAAAGTACTGCTTCTTGGGTGGTGAGCGGACTCAATAGCACATGCGCATTGGGAATAGCGGAAAGTATGCCATCGTACCGGGCAACAGCCGCATTGGCAGGTCCAATTAGTGGCACAAGTCTGGCCCAATCCAGTTCAGTGGGCGGGAATTTCTCTGAATGATAATGAACCGGACCGCTCATCGAGCCGCCACCTTTTTACTGGATTGTGTTTTAACCCGTCTTGCTTTCTTTTTCTTCGTGGGTTTTCGTCCATCCTGCTCTTCGAGAAACTCTCGATACTTGTCCGCAATGACCGGCAGATCGTTGTCCTCAATCTTTTCACTGCGGGTCAGAGTCCGTTCCACGAAACGCCCACCAATACGGATGCGTTCAACATAGGTTTTTGGCTCAACAATCTCTTCACCATCTGGTGTGCGCTTGTAGAGCTTGTTGCCACGGCGGTCGAAACCCACCTTGTCAGCCACGGCCATGAAGACGGGATACTCCTCAATGCCACTAAGCGCTTCTGCGCATTTCTCCTCTTCACTCTTACGGCGCAGGAACAGCAGGCTGGTGAGAATGTTGACGTTGGCCTCGGCGATGAATGATTCCACCGGTAGGTCCACGGAGGCGAGCACCTGAGTTTCACGCATGATCCACCAGCGGATGTATTCGGCCGCCGGGTTGCCCAGAACGCCATCAGGTAGAACGATGCCCATGCGACCAGTGCCCGGTTTAAGCCACTTGATACATCGCTCGATGAAGAGGATCTCGGGAGCGACACTGCCTTTAAGAACTCCTGTGTTGCGAAAGCCGCCTTCGCCGTCTGATTCCCAAGCGTGCGCCAACTCATATTGCTCCAGAATATGTTTGTCAGTGATCGGGATATCGGAACCGAAGGGAGGATTAGTGGCTATGATGTCTACTGATCCCAGTGGAATCTCCTTCTTGGCTTTTGGCAGGTCATCCAGGTGGCCTAACGGAAATTCCAGCGAGTTGACGTTGTAAATGTGCCCACGACCATCACCTGCCAGCACCATATTCATCTGCGCAGCACGAATCAGGAACGGATCGAAGTCGGCACCAAATACATTGGCAGCTGCATACTCTTTCAGCCGTTCGTGGACAGTAAGGAATTCGCTCGTGTCTTCGTTACCGGCCTGGGTATTCTGCTCGCTGCGGAACTTCTTCAGCATGTGACCCAGGGTGGCAACCAGAAAGCCGCCGGTTCCACAGGCCGGGTCCAGGAGGGTTTCATTTTCCTTGGGATCGAGCATTTCCACGACCAGCTTCACCACACCCCGAGGAGTGAAATACTGGCCACGGTCGCCACGCAGGTTGACGCCAACCAGCTCCTGATAAGCAACACCTTTGGCATCCACATCGGTGCGAGTAAAGTCATATTTGGCCAGTTCGGAAACGATAAATGCCAACGCACGATCGGAGAGGCTGATCTCCTCGTTGCCCCGGAAAATGTTCTTGTACTGTTTCTTAACTTCGTTGAAAAGCTCCTCAATCCGCTTGCGGATCGCCTTGCGGCCCTTGGCCTCGAATTGCTCCTTGGGACCCGCCCAGAAACGGCGCTGCCAGGCCTGGCGCTGTTTGGCCCGCAAGTTCTCATCATGCATCTTGCAGAAAATCAGATAAAGAAACTGCCAGAAGGCCGCGTCCTTGGGCATGCCCTCGTTGCCGTGAATGAAGTTGTGGCAGCGGCGGAAGGTGATCTTCAACATCTCATTGTCAGCGACACGGGTATGGGCGTCGGAAATAACGTCCTTGGTGCCGACCGACTCTTCGGCCATGGGCCAGTCGCCTATTGGGTTGCACTTGGTTTCGAATCGCTTTTGTTCTTTTTCGAGGAAAAAGAACTCCAGGCCGTTGGTCCACAGGCCATATTTAACGGCCTCAACCTCGCGCAGGATGGTTTCAATGGCATCGAGATCTTTTGCGGCCTGATCAAAATACCGGATGCGGACCGCATTTTTACCGAAGTTAGGTTCGGGCCGGCAAATAACGGCACGACCCAGGTTCTCAAGCGTGTGGTCCTTGCCATGGTGGAAGATGGCGACATCTACTTTATTACGCCCACCCAATTTGAAATCGAGCTCCATGTCCTCTGGAGAGAAGCCGTACTCATGGATCAAGGCACGAACCACCCGCTGGCGGACCAGCTCTTTTTTCGTTTCCTTGATCTGCTTGCCGGAAATGTAGTCGAGCGTGTAACCCGCCGGAATAGTTGTTGTGCTGATTGTTAGCTCATTATTTTGCGACACAGAGTCCCCTCATTATTATACACTGGCAACAATGCCTAGTTGGACGGACACAATCAAGAATTTATAGTGTTGCGCAACACTAAACAAGAGTGCAGATTTACGCCATGAAAAGTTTTGGCGAAAAAATTCGGGAATTACGTTTGGCCCAAGAGTTAGGCTTACGGGAAACAGCAACCAAGATCAGTATTTCACCTGCATATTTAAGCCGTATCGAACGCGGCAAAGAACGTCCTCCTCGCCCTGAAATTATTAAGCGGCTTGCAAAAATCCTGGCTGCAGATCCAGACGTATTATTTCGTCTGTCCTCCTCTACTGATCCTGAGGTAGTAAATTTCTTACATGACCAACCTGATGTTATGAATCTCTTGCGCTTTATCCAGGCAACCTCATTTTCTAATGATGATTTAGGGCAATTACTAAAAGCCGCTCAAGAAATTAAGAAAGTTTCGACAGAATGAGTATATTAGTATGGGAAATCCAGTTAGAAGAAGCAAGGTAAGAACTCGCGGAGTCCGAGGCCGATTTTATAGCCATAAAAACGGACGTCTTGTTAGGTACGAGTCTCTGAATGAGAAGCATTTGCTAAAAGTGTTAGAAACAGATCCTTATGTGATTTCATATTGTGAACAGCCGATAAAGCTCGAATACACACTTAATGGGAAAATCGGCACCTATACGCCGGATGTTCTTGCTGAGTACATTGATGGATCAAAAACACTATTCGAGGCGAAGTCTCAGGAAGAATTGGATAAAAATGATCCTCGATTGGCCGCAAAGTTCCAAGCGGCTATTGATTATTGCGGACTACAAGACTGGGATTTTTCGGTTGTGACGGAGGCCATTCGTACATCGGCCGAATATCTTCGAGCTGATGTATTATGGCCTCACTTGATGCACCCGGGATTAAATGCCGAAAGGCTTTCGTCGTTACTGGCTCGGTTTGAGGAAAATGGTTCGTTTCTTTTTTCTGAACTTTGTTCCAATCTGAACTGGCACAGCTAGAGTTGTGCATAAGGTGATGCGGACATCGGCGAATGGCTTGCCTCTGGCGGCGGAAGAAAACACGAAATTCTTCGAGCCGCTCTTTCTCGATGTTGGATTGGTATCCACGATGATGAACGTGAGTTGGCAGGTATTGCAGCAGGACTTGATGTTAATCAATCAAGGCGCGCTGGCAGAGCAGTGGGTAGGGCAGGAGCTGTTGAATAGTCTGGACACGCATCAACCACCTCATTTGCATTACTGGGCAAGAGAGGCACGTTCCAGCTCTGCAGAGGTGGATTATGTAATAGCAGGTGATGCACCTGTGCCTGTGGAAGTCAAAGCTGGGAAAACGGGCTCATTGAAATCGCTGCACCTGTTTGTACGGGAAAAGTCTGCTCCGGTGGCAATTCGTTTGAATGCGGATCTGCCGAGTATCATGCAGATTCACGATTCACAAGGCGGGGTAGGGTGTCGCCTGATCTCGTTGCCGCTCTATATGGCAGGACAAGTACGAAGACTGCAAGAAAGTGACTAGTAGTTCATTTCATTAATTTACTACACACCTATATTGAAGCAACATCATGAAAATAATACACGTTTTTGCAAAATATTTGTAAATATATTAACGAAACAAACTACTATCGCTAAGAAAAAGTGGTAACTATTCAGCATAAAAATAATACTTGACAAGGTTTTTGCATAAAAATTGAAAAAACAGGTGTCATAAGTCTGTCGCCCAGAATCTAACCTGTGCGTCCGCACATTAGCCTTGAGGTCATGTTT
>JALUYN010000317.1 GCA_027012915.1 Cellvibrionaceae bacterium | reverse complement strand
GCGAATTGCGGTTTCTTTTGTGTGCTTGCCTTGCAGCGCAATCAGTACCAGAAGCGTCATCAAAGCAGCGAGGATCAAAAGAAGTAGCGTCATAAGTGATCAAGGTCTCTCAGTTTTGTGACGGCGTAAACAGATCCGCAATGGCGTCGGGATTAGACGGAAAGAACAGGTGCAGGTAGCTGGCGGTCAGACGACGCTCTCTGTATATGGCTTCGCCCGGTGCGGGATGACGCTGGCGTTTACCATGGGAAATAGCGGGTGGCGTGGCGTGACTCAGAGAGCGGTGATGGGCGTGCGCGCGAACGTCACCTTCGGGAAGCATTGCGGTTTGCATGCCCTGACAACCGCGTGTGCCGCGCATGGCTCCATGTCCTTGCAACAGTCCCAGCATTGTATGTTCTTGTTCATCGAGATCGGTCAATGATTGCAGGGTGTAGAGGAAACCGCCGCACTCGGCGAGTATTGGTTTGTCTGCCAGAAAAAATTCCCGTATCTGATTGTTGATGCTGTGGTTGTCCGCAAGCTGAGCAGCGTTCAATTCCGGATAGCCGCCAGGTAACCAAAGCGCATCCGCTTCGGGTAGCTGTTGGTCGTTGAGCGGCGAGAAAAAGCGCAGTTCGGCGCCCATATCTTGCAGTAGTTCAAGATTGGCATCGTAAATAAAACTGAACGCGCGATCTCTGGCGATGGCGATACGCACACCTTGCAGGCGGGGCGCGATTGTGGATTGCACGGCGTCGGTAAAGGTGACGTCTGGCAAATTTTCGAAATGTCTGGCGATGCCAGCTTCTTCCAGCCAGTCTGCCCCGGCATTTAGGTGTTGTTCCAGCTCATCGGCCACTTCTTCGGCTTGCACCAGTCCCAGATGCCTTTCGGGCAGGGCCACTTCCGGCGCGTTTTTGAGATTGGCCAGCAGCGGCAATGATTCGGGTAGCGCTTCTTCAATTAACTGGCGGTGCCGTTCGGTACTGCAGTTGTTTGCCAATAGCCCGGCTACGACAATATCGTTGCGGAAATTAGCCAGACCCACTGCCACGGCTCCAGCGGTTTGCGCCATGCCGGAGACATCCATCACTAGTGCCATAGGAATACCAAACTGCGCCGCCAGATCGGCACTGGAGGGTGTGCCGTCAAACATACCCATAACCCCTTCGACTAATATCAGGTCAGCTTCTCTGGCTCCCTTGTAGAGTTGGTGCTGACAGTAGTCTGTGCCCGCCATCCAAAGATCCAGTTGTTGCACCGGGTGGCCGCTGGCCTGCTTCAGAATTTGTGGGTCGAGGTAGTCCGGCCCGGTCTTAAACACTCTTACGGTTTTTCCCTGACGGTGAAACAGGCGCGCCAACGCCGCGGTGATGGTGGTCTTACCCTGACCTGAAGCGGGGGCGGTAATAAACAGGGCTTTGCAGTGCGCTTGTTTCATAGAGATGGTTCTGTGTTTCCGTAGTCGAGGAGGTGTGTTTGAATGTCAGTGCTGTTGAGGTCTTGCGCTATTGCGGAGCAGTGGCGAGCACGATATCCCGTGTGGCAAATTGATCGCGAACGGAAAGCAGTGATGTGTAGGGCGACAGATCCCAAAGTTCACGGAACTCGATCCAGCCTATCAGAGAAATCAGCGCCATGGCGGGGTAGTGCCACTCGTCAAATGCCCCGGCTGTGGCCCGCTCGTTAAGCCAGTCCAATGCGTTGGGAATACGCTCGAGCTGCAGTTTGAAAATAAACTTGCTGTCGTCGACCTCAAGTTCTGATCGTTGCCCCATCAACAGTACGATCAGTGAATCGGTGACGGCATCAACTGCACTGATTAGATTGTGTTGCTCCAACGAACAGCGCGGCAAGTCCAGCTTGTCGCACAAATACTGATGAATGATATGTGAGTCAAACACGGTTTGATCGCCATCAACCAGCACGGGCAATTTACGCAGCGGACTGAGTTTTGCGTACTCGGAGCGCCCTGCGTCGTTGTAGATATCCACGGCTTCAAATGTGTAGTCCACCGCATCGAGCAGCAGGCGAATTCGGCGCACGTAGGGCGAGGGGTGAGAACCATAGAGTGTGAATGACATGGCAGGACTCCTGCTGATGGCGGTGGGTTGTCACATGATAATCGAAAACCGGATAGGCGTTACACATCATAGTGAATGGCCAGCCAGATGGTTTCTATTGAGACGTCAGTTCGAGTGACTTTATGGCGCTGATGAGCGGGAATATTCAGATAGCTTCCCGCCTCCATATCAAACTTAGCGCCGTCGTCGTATTCGATAGTGGCGGTTCCCAAAATATTGCCGATGCTCA
>JALUYN010000316.1 GCA_027012915.1 Cellvibrionaceae bacterium | reverse complement strand
CGTTGACGATTAATCGTAAAAGTGACAGACGAACGCGTAACTGATGCAATGTAATGATAGTGGCAGGCGTGTTGATGCTGAGTTGTTCAATATGTAAACCAGAGGCAATCGTGCCTTCCAGTTGTCGATAGGTGATCAGCTCTCGTTTCTCCAGTTCGGAAAAAACCAGACGGCTGGCACTCTGGGTGCCGAGGATAAAAATGCCCAGTGTTACTGGTGTGCCAATAATTATGATGAGCAAGGCCAACAGTATTTTTCGCGATTTACGCATACGGCGTACGTCTCATCGCGCATATCTCATAACTCAGCCTATAACTTCGTCTCATAGTTCTGGTCCCAAACTGAAGTGCAGTCGAAATATATCTTTCTCTGTGTCGTCTCTGGGCTTTTCGAGCGGAAAGGCCACATCCAGCCGCAGTGGGCCAATGGGTGAACGCCAGCGCAGGCCGAAACCTGTTCCGCTGACGAGGTCGAACTGGTCATCAAATTGATCGGTGCCCCAGGCATTGCCAATATCAAAAAATGTGGCAATTGACCAATTACCGACAATAGGGCGCTGGAATTCAACACTGGCCACGGCTAGGTGTTGCCCGCCGATGACATCGCCATTTTCAACCGGGCCGAGCGAGCGATAATCATAGCCGCGAATACTGTTATCACCTCCCGCGAAAAAGCGTCTTGAGGCAGGAATGGCCTCAACGGAATCGGCCAGGCTAACCCCGAGTTCGGCACGCGTTAAAAAGCGAATATTGGCAGGCAGGGGCGCTACCCATTTCACTGAGCCGTGCAGTTGCAGAAACGTTGAGTCGGATAAGACACCCTCAGCAGCTCCTGAAATGGTTGCGGAAAGACTATAGCCGCGCCGTGGGTGAATCAGGTCGTCGGCTTGAATCATGCTGTGATGCAGGGCGGGCACCAGATGATTGTTGCGCTCGGTTTCACCGGCAATCACTGCGCGTTCGCGGCTGTAGGTCAGTGATAGCGATTGAAGCCAGCGGTCATTGAGCCGACGACTGGCCGTTAATGAGGACTCCCAGCGTTCGCTGCGAAACGAGTCGTTATCTTCGTCGATATACGTGATGTTGCTTTGTACGGTGTCGGTTTTTTGCTCCAGCCAGGGCATGGTATAGCCAAGATTAATAGTCTTGAGCACGTCCGAGGCGAGAAAATTAAGCTGGGCGCTATGCCCTCGACGATTGATCCGGTGGAGGGTATAGTCACCGCGCAGTCGTGGCCCGGTATCAGTACTAAAGCCAATGCCCGCCTGATAGCTCGCTTGTTTGCCAGGTGTTGCGGTAATTTTTATCGGTACGCTGTGTCGCACACGTTCAGCTAACTGTGGCTCGATGCTGACCAGCGAAAAATATTGGCTTTCGGCAAGTCGTTGTTGCGTTTGTTGAAGTTTGGCGTAATCGTAGTGGTCGCCGGTTTTGATCGACAGCAGTGTGAAGAATAGCTGCTCGTCTATACTCGTTTGCTGGATATCAAAGTCACCCAGCCGATAGCGTCGCCCACTGTTCCAAACCATCGCGATATCGACGGCGTTATCTTCAGGGTAAATATCAACTCGCTGGGTAATAAATCGCGCGTCGAAATAACCAAAACGCAGTCCGTTGGCAGCAATTTTTTCTCTCAGTGCATCGTAATTCTTACTGTGAAAGCGGGATTGCACTGGTGGTGTAAGCGTTGCCAGAAGGCGCTGAAAAAATGGTTGTTGGCTGGCTTCACCGATGATATTGATGCTCACTTGACGGATTACAATTGCTGTACCTGCGGTAATATCGACAGTGAGCTGCCAGCAATGCTTATCTTTTTCCAGCAATATGGAAAATTGTGCATTGAAATACCCGATGGCTTCCAAGGCAGCGGTGATTGCATTATTAGTTTTCTGCTGGACAACTTTTCTTTGTGAGCGAGGTTCACAGAGGAGATTGCTTGCCTGAAGGTGGTCGTGTAGCTGTTTCTTTTCCGCTTTGCTTAAACCTTTAATGTTGATTGTAGCATGATTCTCTCTCGCTGATGCACTGAGTGCAGTAGAAGAAAGTATTGATACAAAAAGAACATAAAGTGCACAAGCGATATAGCGTCTAATCAATGAGCCGGGTCTTGAGTATTGCATACAGCATGTCTTGTTTTATCACTTTATTAATCGGTTTATGGCTGTTTGACAATGAGCTCGCCGTCAATATGTACGTCTCGCTGAGGGAACGCAATTACGATGTCATTTTCATTAAATAATTCCTCAATCCGAAAACGAATATCGCTGCGGATTTCGCGCAGGCCTCTGTCGCCATTT
>JALUYN010000315.1 GCA_027012915.1 Cellvibrionaceae bacterium | reverse complement strand
TAATGGCGTCATAGACATCCACCACCGAGGCAATTCGAGTGTGGCGCGGCAAGCGGCTCTGATCCATACCGAAGGGGTAGCCGGTGCCGTCGAGCTTTTCATGATGCAGGGCGCAGATATCCTTGACGATCTGGGAAATACCTCCCACTTCCTCCAGAGCTTCAATGCCGTAGTCCACGTGACGTTTCATCTCCAGCCACTCGTGATCTTCGAGTTTGCCAGGCTTGTGGAGAACTTCATCAGGAACTTTGATCTTGCCGATGTCGTGCACGAACGCGCCCATTACCAGCTCTTTGACGATGTGCTCCTGGTACCCCAGTGAACGGGCCATAATACCCATCAGCACAGAGACATTGAGAGAGTGCTCAAACAGGTAGCTGTCCATGGAGCGCTGTCGCATCAAGCTCGCCAAGGCGTTCTGGTTATTTTCCAATGACTCAGTGATCTCAGTCGTAATCTCATCCACCGAGGTCATATTCACCGCACGCCCCATCTTGACGTCATGCATGACGTGATCGACCAGAGACAGGGCCTTACTCTTCAGCTCTTTGGCTTTTTCCAATTCTTCCGAAAACGGTACCAAAGCCCGACCGATTTGATCGGTATCCAGCGCTTTGGGCATGGGAATTTCTACAGAAGAGGGTTTTGGCAGCACATGGCCATCGGTGGAAATCTGAATATCATCTATAGAGATACTGCTTTGGCAATCGATGCCCTTTTCCACATCGATCAACACGGCCTTCAAATTCATCTTAAGCAGTTGATCCACGGTATCCTGGCGGGTCAACAAACCTTCCGTGCGCAGATTACTTCCCTGTTCGCCAGCAGCGCCTTCCATCCCGGTGATATACATCCCTACCTGTAGGGACTTGGGTGGAATTCTCTTAATCGATGACATTAACTTGCTCTAATTCTTATTGATTCTGGGGGCTTTGCCCTTTGGAATTCCCCGCCTGTGACCATAGCTATTCTTGCAGTCGTTAAAAAACGCGTCTGATTATAATCAAATAAGCGGGGTCAGTATCCACCCATTTGGTGGTTTTTTCACTCTTGATACCAGCTTCCATTCGCCAAAGGCCTGATAAACGGATGAGAGTACCAATAGAATCTACCATCGTCCGCCGGCGCGGTGCAATTCACTCTAGAGCGCCCGGGCGGTAAATCCTTTCGTAATGAGACTATAGCTCGTTCTGCTGAGGCAGCCACCGGAATCGCCCCCTGTCCGGAGGCGAAACAGCTCAGTTTTTGCGCTAACTCAAAAGGCAGTTGCAGCACTAATCTAGGCGTACCGCCCTCTGCGGGTAAAACCAATGGCGCGCGCTGCCTTGGGTTCTCTTCCAGCCAAACACCTCTGACCGGCAGCGGCAGACTATTGAGCTTATCTGCGAAGTCATCAGGAGCACCATAGTGACCAGCAAAGGGAAAACGGGGTAGTGCGCGAAGATCACTGAGTTGCCCCACCGCTCCGGATTGCTGCCCAACAGCGGCATAGCCCATGGCCCCAACCAGTTCCAGCAGTGCCCAGTCATATTCCCCGTAGGGATAGGCCAACAAGCGATGGGACTGACCAGTTTGTTGTTCAATGCGCGATTCTGCCTGTTCAATTTCCTGGCGGATGCGGACCTCCCAGAGCGCGTCGGTTTCTCCGGACAGACGACGAATAAGGTGTGCGTGAGTCCTGGTATGATTGGCGATACTGACCCCGGTCATACTCTTGAGCTGTGACCAACTCAATACGCCTCCGGTGCCACTGTCCACCGATGCGGTATTCACAAACACGGTAAATGGCCAGCCACGGGCTTTGAGCAGTGGATAGGCCCGGGTTAGAACGCTGATGTAGGCATCGTCAAAGGTAATGGCTACCTGTTTGTCTGTGGCCTCGCGCAACTGACCATCGCGCAAGCGTGCCACCAGATCCGGCAGCGCCACCACCGTAAACCCATGATCCTCTATAGATTTGAGATGCCGTTCAAAACGCTCCAAAGATACGGAAGTCGACACCGGAAATTCATCGCCAATATGATGGTATTGCAATATCACCGCCGCGCGCGACGACACCGCGCCAATCAATAGCAATAGCGCAACTGATAACTGCTTGCCAATAGAACCGATCATATTTATTCCAATACCCGTATAGACGCCTGCTATGATAGGTGCAGGCACTGTCTATACCCTGTGTGACTCGCTATGAATGTCAATATTACCCCCGCAGCGCGCCGAATTGCCAAGACCATCCTCAACGGTTTTGAAGCCTATTTCGCCGATTTCCAGAATATCACTCTGGGGGCCAAAACCCGCTTCGAGAAAGCCAACTGGCAGGGGATCCAGGACGCACATTTTAAAAGAATCGAACACTACAAAGCCAAGGTCAATCAAGTTTGCGAACTGGTAGCTGAGGTCACCAGTAAAGATGTGACTGATATCGAGCTCTGGAAGCTGGCGCGTCTGGCCTACGGTCAATTGGTCTGCGACCACAGCAACTATGAAATCGCCGAGACTTTTTTCAACTCGGTATTCTGCTCTCAGTTCCAGCACCGGCACATCCATGACCGCAACCTGTTTGTGAAGCCTTCGCGCAGCCTTGATGACAAACCCCTGAAGCGCTACAGCATCTACATGAGCTACAAGGTGGCCGACAATCTGGAGCAAGTTCTGGCACTAATGCTCGACGATTTCGAGTTCTCCGTACCCTGGGAAAACAAGCAGCGGGATATCGCTAACCTCAGCCGCTGCATGGCACCCTATTGTCTGCGAAGCGGCCTTAAAAAGGCCCGCATCGACATTCTGGAATCAGTGTTCTATCGCAACAAATGCGCGTACCTAGTGGGACGTATTCGCCACAAAGACGGGCTCACCCCCATCGTAATCCCGGTACTGAACAACGAAAACGGCGGGCTCTATGTAGACACCGTGATTCTCGATCAAGACGGCGCCAGTATTATATTCAGTTTCACCCGCTCCTATTTTATGGTAGATGCCCCCATTCCTTCGCGGTTAGTGCGCTTTCTCAGCGCCATCATGCCAAACAAGGAGCTGGCGGAATTGTACACTTCTATCGGCTTCAACAAGCACGGCAAAACCGAGTTCTACCGCCACATCATCGAACATATGAAGCACAGCGAGGATCGGTTCGTCATAGCCCCCGGTATCAAGGGAATGGTGATGACCGTGTTTACCCTGCCCTCTTACGATGTGGTGTTTAAGATCATCAAGGACAAGTTCGATTATCCGAAACAGGTGACCGAAAATATCGTCAAAGAGAAGTACAAACTGGTATCACGCAGCGAGCGTGCCGGGCGCATGGCCGACACTCAGGAATACAAGAACTTTATTTTTTACCGAAATCGTTTTAGTGAAGAATTGCTGAAGGAACTGCTCAAGGTTGCGCCATCCAAGATCGAACTCACCGATAAATGGGTAATCGTCAAACATCTCTACACCGAACGCCGCATGATCCCTTTGAATATGTATCTACAGGATGCCAGCGACGCCGATATTGCCGATGTAATGGACGAGTATGGCAACGCAATTAAACAACTGGCAGCAGCCAATATCTTTACCGGGGACATGCTGTTGAAGAACTTTGGCGTCACACGCCACGGCCGAGTAGTTTTCTACGACTACGACGAGATCGTACGAATCACCGAATGCAACTTCCGCAAAATTCCGGAACCCCGTAACGAAGCCGAAGAAATGGCGGATCGCCCGTGGTATACCGTGGGAGAGAACGATGTTTTCCCGGAGGAGTTTCGGCTGTTTTTTTCAGGGAACCCCAAAGCCAGGAAAGCCTTCGAGGCTCTCCACAGCGATCTCTACGACTACCGCTACTGGCAGGACATACAGAACAATCTGCGGCAGGGAAAAATTCGCAACACCTTTGCCTACCGCCGGAAAATACGCTTTGAACGATAGGGCCTGTCGACAGGCCCTAGCTCACTGGATCTGCGACATGCATCACTTTAGGTAAAATCACGGTAAAGGTAGTTCCCGAACCGTAGACGCTGCTGACACTGACTTTGCCCCCCATCATCGAAGCAAACTCTTCAACCAGTACCAGCCCCAATCCCGTCCCTTCGATAACACCATGAAGATTGGATTCCAACTGAGTGAAACGCCGGAACAGCTTTGGAATATCCTGCTCTCTAATTCCGATGCCTGTGTCGGTGACTTCGAGAACCACCCCTTCGGGGCGCTCCTCCAACGTAATGTCTATGTCCCCTTGCTCTGTGTACTTGATCGCGTTAGAAACCAGATTCAACAACACTTGCACAACTTTCTTGCGATCGAGAACCACCTCGACTTCTGTCTCCGGCAAGTGTTCTTTCAGTGTCAGCTTGTGCTTCTTGGCCTGGGGAAGCATGGTCTGGCGGACTTCTCTCACCACCGCTCGCAAATCGAACTGCGAAGGCGTCACTGTCATTTTTCCAGACTCCACCTTGGCCACATCGAGGATTTCATTAATGACCTGCAACAGGTGTTGGCCATTGCGCTCGATAGTCTCCACCGCGTCCATATCCCGCGGGCTCAACTCAGACTTCAATTTGCGTTTCAGACGCTGAGAGAAACCAATAATACTGTTCAGCGGAGTGCGTAATTCGTGCGACATACTCGCCAAAAAATCGCTTTTGACACGACTCGCCTGCTCCGCCTTGTTGCGCTGCTTCTGGACTTCATTCAGCAGTCGTCTGCGATCTGTAATATCGAATTGTATGTTGAGAACTCGATCCACGTTACCGTCCCTATCACACAGAGGCACAACGGCGGTTTCCATCCACAATACCGTGCCGTCTTTAGCCCGGTAGCTGAGGTCTTCGCGCCAGACTTGTCCGGCTCGTGTAGAGTTCCACAAGGCCTCATATGTTTCTGCCGAGTGCAGTCCCGAGCGGTACTTTTTCACGGGCTGCCCGAGTATTTCCTCTCTTTGGTAACCAAAGAACTGGCAGAACTTGTCGTTTACATCCAACATCAGACCATTGGTGTCCATCGTGGAAACAATAGCGAATTTATCAAGTCCCTCGCGCATAACGCGTTCCTGCAAGAATAACTCGCGCAACTGCTGAGACGACTGGTTGAACGAACGGGTCACGCTGGCGATCTCGCCACTGGAAGCCAGCGACATGGGTTTGAATGGCTGTCCTGGATCGAAGTCTCTCATTCTCCTACTCAGGCGCTGCAAAGGCAGAAGCTTGCGCCGGATATAGGTTCCGGAAATCAGAACTACCATCAGCACCATGCTAAAGGAGAAGAAGACGATGTAAATCTGCAACTGGTAGAGATCGGAGAATACGCTATCGAGCGGTGCCACTAACACCAGGAAGAAACTATTGGGATGTAATTCTGTTCCGGCATTGAAGCGCTCCACAATAATAATGTGTTTTCCGGCGTCGGAATACAAAAATGCAGAACCATCATCTTTGTCATCAATAAAGGTTTCAATCTCGGGCCAATCATCGACAATGTTGCCCCGCTCGTTGAACTCGTAGCGCATCGCCTTCTGGGAATCCGGGTGGAGAATGTAATCACCTTTGGCATTGACGATGAAGTTCTGACTGCCGGGTAAGTAGGACTCAAGAAACTCGATACTGGAGCGTTCCTGCTCAAAGACCGCATTCACACTGACGTGAAATGCCAGGACACCGTGCAACTCCCCGCTTTTGTAGATTGGGGTTGCATACACCATAGCCGAACGCATGGGTGATACTAGCTCACCCTGTGCATCGCGCAACAGACGCACTTCTGAGTTGATGATCTGCCCTTCTGCTACGTCCTTTACCATTGCCAGATAGTCTTTGGTCTGGAAGGGAGAGTAGGCGCTACCGCTTTCGGCTATAACTTCGCCATTGCGCCTGAACACAAACAATGACTGTTCCGCGGGATCGCTGGATACATACTCAATCTGTAAAACATTGGGGTTGGCGGCCACATAGGTTCTGAACAGTGCTGGGAAATGGGGCCGGTGTACGGCGTACCGGTGATCTTGCACGGACTTCAGTGGCGGCGACATCAACAAAAACTTCAATGACTCCCGATACTCATCGGCCTGGCGCTCAAAGTGATTAGCGCCGGTAGACATATCCTGCTGAATCGCCTCAACGATCCGCTCCGACAACAACGCTCCGTACTCACGGTGATAGACAGCGCTGGTCGCAGCAACCACCACGAAGATAGCGGCGCTTACCAGAAGCACCAGGCGCGACGTCAGCGAACTGAACATAAATTCATACACCCCACAAAGAATCGTCCGGTAGCCTGCCTTACCTGAAATCGACCGCTATGTACGGTTTTTGTTCAGTCTCCCTGCGCCTCAGCCCCCAGTGATTGAAGGCCCGCAAGGCTTTTGGTATAAGCTTGGCAACACATCAGCGAACGCCAAATGATACCGTTCTGCTCATTACATAACCAGCTAAGGATTTTTAGGCCCCACCTATGACCGAAGTAATCAATCCTCCAGAGGCGGATGAACAGATTTCTCTGAAAACCTATGCTGAGAAGGCCTACCTGGATTACTCCATGTACGTCATTCTCGACCGCGCTCTGCCCAATATCGGTGACGGTCTCAAGCCGGTACAGCGGCGCATTGTCTACGCCATGAGCGAGCTGGGGCTCAAAGCGTCGGCCAAATACAAGAAATCGGCTCGCACGGTCGGTGATGTGATCGGTAAATTCCACCCCCACGGGGATTCTGCCTCCTACGAGGCAATGGTATTGATGGCCCAGCCATTTTCCTATCGCTACCCGCTCATTGACGGCCAAGGCAACTGGGGCTCACCGGACGACCCAAAATCCTTTGCAGCGATGCGTTATACCGAATCGCGCCTGACCAAATACAGTGAAGCCCTGTTATCGGAGCTGGGCCAGGGTACCGTTGACTGGGTTCCCAACTTTGACGGCACACTTAAGGAACCCGCGGTATTGCCCGCGCGCGTACCTAACGTGTTACTCAATGGCACAACCGGTATTGCTGTGGGTATGGCCACCGACATTCCGCCTCACAATTTGCGGGAAGTGGTGAACGCCACAATCCACATGCTGGAAAACCCCAAGGCCACCGTGGAAGACCTGATTCAGCATATCCCCGGTCCGGACATGCCAACCGATGCAGAGATTATTTCCTCTCCGTCGGATCTGCGAAAAATGTACGAAACCGGGCGCGGCAGTGTACGCATGCGCGCCAAGTGGCATAAAGAGGACGGCGACGTAATCATCACCGCCCTGCCCCACCAGGTCAGTGGCGCCAAGATCCTGGAGCAGATTGCCGCACAAATGCAGGCCAAAAAGCTGCCTATGGTTGCCGACCTGCGCGATGAATCGGACCATGAAAACCCCACCCGATTGGTAATAGTGCCACGCTCCAATCGCATCAATCTCGAAGAGGTGATGAATCATCTGTTCGCCACCACAGATCTGGAACGCACCTACCGGGTCAATCTGAATATGATTGGCACCGACGGTCTGCCCCAGGTTAAATCTCTGGATAAGATTCTCAGCGAGTGGCTGGAATTCCGCATGGTGACGCTCAAGCGTCGACTGGAGCACCGTCTTACCAAAGTGGAAGAGCGCCTGGAGCGCTTGGCCGCGTTGATGATCGTGTTCCTCAATGTGGATGAAGTTATTCGTATCATCCGCGAGGAAGACGAACCCAAGCCAGTGCTGATGAAGCGCTTTAACCTGAGCGAAGCCCAGGCCGAGTACATTCTCGAAACCAAGTTGCGACAACTGGCGCGCCTGGAAGAGATGAAAATCCAGCAGGAAAAAGAAGCTCTGGAAGGCGAGCGCGACGACCTGAAAACCACTCTGGACAGCCCGCGTCGCATGAAGACTCTGGTTAAGAAAGAACTGAAGGCCGCCGCCGAGGAATTTGGCGATGATCGTCGCTCTCCTATCGTTCAACGCGATGAAGCTCAAGCCTTCAGCGAAACAGACCTGCTCGGCAGCGACCCGGTGACCGTGGTTATATCAGAAAAAGGCTGGATACGTGCAGCCAAGGGGCACGATATCGACCCTACCGCTCTGAATTACAAGTCCGGAGATGGCTACAAGCTATCGGCCCAGGGTAAAACCAACCAGAACGCCATACTTCTGGACTCTACCGGCCGCAGTTACGCAGTCGCAACGCATACGCTGCCTTCGGCCAGAGGCCAGGGCGAACCCATTACAGGTCGCCTGAACCCACCCAGTGGCGCAACCTTTGATGGCTTACTGATGGGGCCCAATGAGCAACAGGTGCTACTGGCCTCTGACGCCGGCTACGGATTTGTCACCAAACTGGGTGACCTCTACGCCAAGAACAAAGCAGGTAAAGCGGCGCTGACGCTGCCAAAAGGTGGACGCGTGCTGGCTCCGCTGCAGGTCAAGAACCGCGACACCGATCTACTGGCTGCGATCAGCAACGAGGGCCGCATGCTGGTATTCCCTGTATCCGAACTGCCGGAGCTGGCCAGGGGCAAGGGTAATAAGATCATGAACATTCCGTCGGCACGGGTTCTCAGTCGCGAGGAATTCATGGTGTCTCTGGTCGTTATCGGTGAAGGTGAGCAGCTGACAGTCTACTCAGGCAAGCGCCACCTGACGCT
The DNA here is from genome assembly GCA_027012915.1 of Cellvibrionaceae bacterium. Next base: position 4,486 of record JALUYN010000315.1, on the reverse strand, counting down.
TAAAGGCAGTGATCTGGACCACTACCGAGGAGAGCGAGGCCGACGTGGCAACAAGCTCCCCAGAGGCTTCCAGAAAGTCGACAGCGCCACCATTAAGTCTTAAATCCTCAGTTCACTCCCGCGCGACTTAACAGCTGCGGGAGTGACTGAACTCCCTGTTCTCTATTCCCCGAAAAAGTCTCCTGCCCTTTCTATTCGCGAGCTTCGCTTGAGGCGCTCAGCTAGCCAACCCCCAATCACCATGATTAAATAACCTCAAACTATAAAAACTGCCATACGGAAATCCCAAGGACATGACAGAACATCGACAAAGTGTAAGGACTAAACTGCGCAGTCGTATTCGCATTATTCACGACAGCATTGGCGAAATTGAAACCGTCACCCGAGACATTTCAGACACCGGGGTATTTCTGCTGATGGACACGATACCGCTGCCCAATATAGGCACGGTGGTGAAAGGACAGGTAATGGGCCTTCCCGGTGGCGATGCACCGGTGCTGGATATGGAAGTGGTGCGCTCTGATGCAGAGGGAATTGGTTTGCGTTTCGTAAACTGAAACAACTAGCTCAGTGTTTTGAGAACTCCAAAGGAGTATTAAGCGGTTCAGCAATAATCCTCTGGAATACTCCGGTCTCGCGGTTACATACTGATCGAAATTTCCGGTGCAGACATATCAGTTATATCCACGTTCGCCTGGCACAGAATAATCTGCGAGGCGGCAACGTTCTTGCCCATCAAATCCGACTTAATTGCCTTACCCCGATCGATACCCAGCTGCCGCAACTGCTGTTGCTGCTCAGGCGTTAGTGCCAAGCCTTTTTCCGGCACCTTGTCGAGCTTCAATGCATGCAACGCATCGGCTCCGGTCACTGTAGGGCAAAAGCTCAAACTCAGTTGCTGTTTGGCTTTAAGCAGATCGGCTAACTGTTGCAGACGCTGCTGATGAGCCTTGTCTGGCTGCGCTTGTCCTGCGGTCAACAGCAAAGGCTCAAAGCGCAGCTGTGTCGCAGAATCCGCTAGCGCAGAAGCGATGTTTACCAAACCAAAGGGGGTGTAGTAATTGATCACTGCTTGCGTCAGTGCTTTTTTCAGAACAACTCCCACAACCTGTGACAGAGAAAAACTGGGGTCGGCCACATCGCCGGTTATCGGTAATTTAATGGTGATACGGTCATCACCGTCGCGCAGTAAATTCATCGCGGTTGCAACGGGAATGGTTTGCGCTTTTTCCCCCTCCGCCAGTTCTTCCGGCTTAAGATCCTCGAGATAGAACTTTTCCAAAATCAGCTCGGAATCAATATCCAATTGATTTTCTTCGATGACAATCTCCAGAGTACTATTCAATTGCCCCCGCTGAATTTTGTATTGCAATGCACGTTCTACGTATGGCGACACCGCCAGAGGATCGTAGCCTTCAACTTGCAATTTAACATCCATATTGAGTTTTTCAGTCAGAGGTTTTACCCAGCCTTGCAGGGATAATTTGGAAAACTCATTGACGTCAACGGACAAATCGAGATTGGAAGATTCGCCAATCGCAGCAGTATTTATAGGGCCAAATGACAGGGATACATTTTCCAGACGCTGCTCAACCTGAGGCTGAACAAGGGTATCCAAATACACGATGCGACTGTTGCCCTCGACCACCAGCTTCTGTAACTCTACAACTGTTTGAGCTTCGGTCTTTGTTCCTCGGGCGGCAGTTTCTCCAGTGACAGCTTCTTGCATTCCAGCCTCGTCCGGCAACTCAGATGTCGGGGCTGGTTTGAAAGCCTGCAAACCATCAACGAGCTGCTCAATACGTTTCTGTATCTCCATGCGCTTGTCATCACGAAGCACCAGCGCGTCAATGCCGCTGAACGCAACTCGCTGCAAGCCTACCGTGGTGGAAGCTTCCATTTGCAGGTGAATATCGTCCACAGTGAACTCCGCCAACTGCAGATGAGCAGGTAATTCTTCTGCGGCTGGAGCTCCGGGTTCGCGATGCAACAACTGCAGTCCCTGTAAATTAACACGCCCCAGCTCAATAGAAGCCGGTTCGTACTGCACGTCGGCCAATGTGAAACTCTGCCAATTGAGTACACTCAATTGCTGCAGATTGTCCTGGATGCGCAATCCATACAGACTTAATTCGCCGGGCAAGTTCAGCAGCATAATGTCCGCAACTTCCAGATCTATATTTCCCTTATTGATCAGCGCATCCCAAGAAAGGCACAGATCAGAGCGCGTCACAGCCTGCTGTTCAGCACTCGCGCAAAGGCGAACGTCTTCCAGTGCCAGGGCCTCGAGTGAAACCCGTAAAGGAGGTCGAACTTCTGTGGACACGTCGTCGGAGGCAACGGCTGCCTGCGGCTCACCGGGTTGCGCCGTCGATTGCGCACTCGCTTGTATCAAGGTCAGAACATCGAGACCGGCAACATTCAGGCTCTGATCGGAAAATTGACTACCCACAAACAATCCGGAGATCTTAAATTCAGATATCCGTATCTCATTGTCCAACAATGGCAGCATATCTATATCGACTATCAATTCGTCGACATTCAGTTGCTGTGCACCGTTGCGCGACGCATGCAATCCCGCAAGTTCAATACGGCCGGCAACTGGAGCAATAGACAGATGTTGCAGGCGCGCATCCGCACCCTGCTGCTCAAACCAGTAGGCAACCCCCCAACGCGCGGCCAGAGGCAACAGCGTAAATACCACCAGCACAATCAGCAGCAAGCCCAGCAGCAGATAGCTCAACCAACGTCCCATTGTTCCCAACATTCCCGTAGTTCCCCCGGATATAAACACTTACCCCAGCTCGGCGATCAATTGTGCCGCATCTCAGCCAGCAACTTTAGGCTAAAGCCCCTGTATGGTCTATGCTAGAGGGAATAAATTGATAAAAAGGAATCTGCGTGAAAGCTTCAGACTTGATGGTGCAGTGCCTTGAAGAAGAAGGCATCGAATATATTTTTGGGGTTCCCGGCGAAGAGAATGCCGATTTTATGATGTCCCTGGAAAAATCCGAGAAAATACAGTTTGTACTGACGCGTCATGAACAGGGCGCCGCCTTTATGGCGGAAATCTACGGCCGTCTCACAGGCAACCCTGCTGGCTGCCTGGGAACCTTAGGGCCAGGGGCCACAAACTTAATCACAGGGGTGGCGGATTCTAACATGGATCGTGCGCCCATGCTGGTACTGACCGGACAGGGCGCTTCCACGCGCTTGCACAAGGAATCTCATCAGGTTATGGACGTAGTAGAGATGTTCAAACCGGTAACCAAGTGGGCCACTACCATTTGGCACCCCGAGAATATTCCAGAAATTATGCGCAAGGCTGTACGCCTGGCGCGCACCGAAAAACCCGGCGCGGTTTTGATTGAGTTACCGGAAGATATTGCCAAGCTGCCTATCGATAAAGAGCCATTACCGGTGCGCAAATTCCGCCGCCCGGTACCAGCAGATAAAATCATCGACATGGCCTATGAGCGAATCAAAAGCGCCAAGCGGCCTATTATCATTGCCGGCAACGGTTGTATTCGCAAGCGCGCCAGTAAGCAGTTGCGACTGTTCTGCGAGAAAACCGGCATTGGTGTACTCAGCACGTTTATGGCTAAAGGCTGTGTGGATATGAACGCGCCCTACTGTCTTTACACCATCGGTCTGGGAGCCAAGGATATTCCGGCGTGTGCACTGGATGCCGCCGATCTGGTAATCACCATCGGCTATGACATGGTCGAATACCATCCACGCTTGTGGAACGGCGAGGATAACAAAGATGTGTTACATATCGACTTTCTGCCGGCGGAGATCGATGAGTACTATCACCCGGATATCGAAGTAGTCGGCGATCTCGCTCACGCCCTGTGGATGCTCAACGAACGCATCGACCAAGACAACGACAGTCTCGAATTCGATCTGGAACAACAGCAGGCCGTGCGCCGGGATATGACCGCAGAACTAAACCACTTCGCCAATGATGATACTGAGGGATTTATACGACCTCAAAAAGTGCTCAGTGACACCCGCTCGGTGATGGGTCCCCACGATATACTGCTATCGGATGTGGGAGCCCATAAAATGTGGATTGCGCGCCACTATCAATGCCACGAACCCAACACCTGCTTGATCCCCAACGGCTTCTGTTCCATGGGTTTTGCACTTCCCGGTGCGGTAGCCGCCAGCATTGTGTACCCCGACCGCAAGATTCTCGCCATTTGTGGAGATGGGGGTTTTCTAATGAACTCCCAGGAAATGGAAACCGCGCGACGTTTGAACTGTCATCTGACAATTATGGTATGGGAAGATGGCGGCTATGGTTTAATCGGTTGGAAGCAAACCAATGAATTTGGTAAGCACACCGATCTCGCTTTTGGTAATCCGGACTGGGTTATGCTGGCCGAATCGTTCGGCTGGAATGGGCACCGTGTGGACAACAGCCGAGATCTTCAAGCTATACTGGCCGGCGCACTGAATGAAGAGGGGCCGAGCCTGGTAG
>JALUYN010000314.1 GCA_027012915.1 Cellvibrionaceae bacterium | reverse complement strand
GCGAGTGATCCTTGGTGGGCTTACCCCAGTCGATAAGATAGGTCTTAAAGCCTCTCGCTACCATGTAGCGCACCAGGCTGCGTTGTGGCATCAGATCAAAGGTTTCTGTGGTAACGCCCAGTGGTGGTACCAATACCAGCGGAATGTCATGGCAATCACGTTCAATAGGCATGAAGCTGCCGTCGGCCAGTTCAATTTCATCTTCGCCGGGCATTTCGTAATAGCGCACCGACATGGGGTCGCCATCGTGGATCAATTCAAACCAGGTCTGGCCAGACTTGACCAGGGTGTCGCGCTTGAACAGCCAGTCAAAGCTGTTGGCTGCGGTTTCCGAAAAACGCTGGTTAAACGCAAGACTCTGGTCGAGCAGACGTTTGGCAAGCGGATTCATACGCTGGCCTCCTCGTTTAATAGAAGGGTTTCAAGGTCGTTCAGGGCTTGATCCATATACAGTGCCATGCGCTGAAGTCTTGGCAAGGTGTCCCGTGCGCCGGTGAGCCCGATGTTCACTGTGCCGGCGTAGATGGCGCTGTCAAAACTGAGTGCGCTGTATTGCATTAGGTGTGCCATGGGATACATGGCTTCCAGCTGCGCACCATTGAAGTAGAGAGGATTATCCGACACGACAGCGTTGGAAATACCCACGTTAAACATACTGGGTACCAGTCTGCCGATTCCAGGAATCTGCCCGGCAATCTGCGGCAGGGAGGTCATTAGCGCGTAGGGCGCGCGGGCTTCTTTTGGCAGCTTCTTCAGGTGTTCTCGGGTGCGCTGCATGGAGCGGTTGACCGCTTGCAGCCGTTTTAAAGGGTCGGCGATGTGAGTGGCCAGTGAAATACCAATATTGGCCATCACCTCCCGCTCGTCGTTTTCCTCGTGCTTGTCGGCATAGTCGTTGAGCCGCAGTGCACCGGCGGCAACCAATGGTTTGTCCGGTAGAGCGTTGTATTCCTTGAAGAAGCGACGCAGGGCTGAACCGCACAGGTAGGCGAGTATGGTATTGGGGGTGCAGTCTGCGGCTTTGGCCAGAGCTTCAAAACGCGAGTATTCGTATTGCTGGGTGGCAAAACGCCGTTGGTTGTTGACCGCGCCGTTGAGCGACGAGCGGGGAGCCAGGCGCGGAGCTTTGAGGCCTTCGGCAAACATGCTTTTCATCGCCTTACTGGTGAGGCGTCCTGCGCTCAGCAGGGAGTCTCCCGCGCGGTTGAGAGTATCCATGAGTTCATGCGAAGGGCTCTGGTGTTCCTCCAGGTCTTCACCCTTCTCGTGGTGCATGTTCATTGTCCAAAATGCGGGCATGTCTTTGTCATCTGCGTTATCGGACAGCGCTTGCAGCACTATCGGGACCACGTCTGAACCGTTAATCAGCGCAGGGTGCACTTTCAGATACACCGCAAAACGATTGAGCTCCAGGCCTTCGATCAAGTGCATTTCCCACAGCGGACGCTGCTTATCCAGTGGGTGGCTATGCAGGCGCGATACCAGAATGCCCAGTTCGCGCTCGCCTCCCGGGTGGGGCAGCGCGGAGTGGCGGAAGTGGTAGCCCAGATCAATTTCGGATACCTCTTCTGTTCTGGGCACCACGGAGCTGCTTTTATGATTTCTCAGTTTCAGGTTCCAGGGGCGTTCAAGCTTCTTTGAAACGCGGAAGCTGTCTGCCATATCGTACAAAAAGCTGGCTGGAGCGTCGTCGGGAATGCTGAATGTCAGCAGGGTGCCTACGTGCATGGGCGTGTCGCGGGATTCCATCATTAGCCAGCGGGCGTCCAGAGGGTTCAGACGGTTTAAGGTCATAGTGCGGCTCATCTCTACTTCTATACCGAGGTGGTGAGCTTCGGCATGGTGGTTATTCCGGGGTTCTTTTTGTAGCGGGGTTGCATCGCAAAATGGTGTTGCGGTGGTCTCAGATGCCCTCGCGGCTTCGCAGCCAAGTTTGTTGGATGACATAGGCGTCAGTGCTTGCGCGGTGACGCGGGCAAGTGGTTTCTTTCAGAACTTGCTGTTTAGTTTGGTCCCAAATCCCGATCTGTGCTTCGGTGAGAATCATCTCGATAGGGGAAAACCGAAACTCGGGCTCTTTCAATGCGGCGTAGAACAGTTTGCGCAGCCATGGGTAGTCGTGGGCCCAGCCATCGGAATAGACGGTTTTGCCCCCTAAGCGGCGATTGATCTCAATGGCGATTTCTCTGGGGTCGTTGCCGTGGGTAAACAGATCCTGACGAGGTATGCCGTGAACCGCTTCGGCGCTTTCCGCCCAATGGGTCCAGTCCTCTTGAGGTTTAATCAGACTGCAAAAGCGGTTACCGGACTCATCGATGAG
>JALUYN010000313.1 GCA_027012915.1 Cellvibrionaceae bacterium | reverse complement strand
TGGGGGCAACGCTCCCGGTGCCGGTGGCGGGATTCACGAACGCACCCCAGGCGGAGTAGGCGATGCGGGCGATGAGGCTGCCCGCGCCGGTCGCGACCGCCCGGGTGCTCCCGAGCGGGCCCTGGAGCAGATAGCGGGTGGTGAGGCTGCCGCCGGTGTCCTTCACCACGGCGATCACCTGGCCCCCCACGATAATGCGCGCCGCCCAGTCGCTGGCATCGGTCTGTTTCAGCAGCGCCCCGAGGTAGCGCCCGCCGCCCGGGCCGGTGGCCTCGACGAGGCCCCCATCGGGGCCGTAGGTGAGGGCGAGCGTGCCGTGGTCACTGGTCGTGATGCGCTGCGCCTCGCCCAGCGCATTCCAGCTGACCTGGGGCAGGTGCGGTCCGCTCGCCGTGCGCTCGCCCGCGGCGTTGTAGCCGTAGTCCGTGGTGAGGCCGCCCTGCGTGGTGCTCGCGGGCGAGTGCGCGGGAAAGCCCCCGTAGTGATAGCTCCCCGCCGGACCCTGCTCGAACTGCCCGGCGGGGCCGTAGCGGTAGCTTGCGCCGCCCGAGCCCGAACCCGAGCGGGTCACCCCGCCCAGGCGCTGGAGAAGATCGTAGCCGTAGTTCAGCTCCAGCCCGGTGTCGAGATCGTCCAGGAACGTGCGGCTGCCACTTGCGTTGTAACTCGTGGTGAGGTTGAGCACACTGCCCGAGCCGTTGGGCCCGGCGGTGATCGAGGTCACCGCCCCGGTGGCCGCATCGTGCAGGCGCTCGACATCGAGTGCGCCGCCGAGCGTGTAGGCCTCGGTCTCGCCCCAGGCGTTGATCGGCGGGAAGCCCGCCCCGCCCTGAAGCTGCCAGTACACGGTGGCGTCGCTTGCGTTCGTCACGCTCTCCAGCGTACCACTGGTGCCGTAGGGATGGTTCATTTATGGAGCAAAAGACACGCTGTTAATCCTAAAGTTTATATTACTAGATTCGACCCCTTTCCCTGTGGCTGATTGTTGTGATTCACTCCGAGCCCAAATCCGCTGTCCGATTTGTCCCTGATTCGCTCCACCAGTTCAAGCCGCCACATTTGGGACGCTGAGGATTTCGTGTGTTAGCAATTTTTACTGCATTCTTGAGTATGCCAGCTAAAATTTTATCCTCCTTGTTATCGGGATTATGTTGAATCCCTCTTTCAGCCGCTTCCAAGGCCGTAACACCGGTTTTCGCTATCGGGCAACGCGGATCAAACCCTGCCGCAAGGAATAACTTCACTCCCTCCACAAAAGGTCTATTAAGCCAAGGCCCAATGATTGCTCCGACAATAGGAAGATAGCCGACGCCTCCAGAGGTAGTACCATAGATATTCGCGCCGGCGTTGAGCAAATAGACGAGAATCGTTGGCCTCGCACATTGAGCCGCGTATTCAAGTGGCAATACATTTTTTTCTCGCCCGGGTTTGTTTGGATTAAAGCCCATTCCAAGCAACATCGCAACGGTGTTTTTACGCCCGGTGTAAATAGCCACTAACAACAAATCTGGATTATGTTTTTCTTGAGTGTGAACTTGAAGATACGACTTTAATATACCGTTCATACCGAGTGCAGCCATATACCACGCGCGAGAGTGTGTTGGTCTTTGTTTTCCTGAAAAAACACCAGTTTTCGCGTATTGCTTGACGGTTAGCGTGTTTTTAAGCGCTTGATAATATAAATCACATCCATTTTCAGGCGCCGCGTTACGTATTGCTGCGTTTGCATGAAATGCGACAGTTAAGCATCCGAGCATTAGCAAAATCGGGAAAGTTCTTCGAATCATGATCTTTAACCTCCCGAGCCAGCTTGAAAGAAATTACACATTACCTGAGGAGCATCGTATTTTTGTGCACCATATTCATTCCATGGGACTTGAAGATTGTGCCAGTTTGTAAAGCCACCATGCGACAAGACAGTTCCATATCCAGGCGGAGCATGCATGCCAGATTGTTGGTAAAAACTGATATCGTTAATACCGTTGTAAATAGTTGCCTGTGCCAAGCCAAATGACAGTTGCCCAATGGCCACTGATAATGCACCTGCCTCGGTGAGACCAGAATCGCCACCAAAGTAAGTTTTTTCAGCTATACTAAGAAATGCTTGTCCAGCATTTTGCGCTTGCTGCGAAATTTGACTGCCCCCACTATTTGGCGCCTGAAAATGCGCCTTGCTGCAAAGCGGCGGATCTTGTGGCATCCTGATTTTCAGGTGCAACACCATCTGCCCCTGGTTTCCGACGATACCTTTATCGAATCCTCCATATCCAATTCCTTGGAAGGCCATCATCAGGGTGGTATCCATTCTGCAGTTTGGCTCAC
>JALUYN010000312.1 GCA_027012915.1 Cellvibrionaceae bacterium | reverse complement strand
GGACCTTCATTTGACAATGCCACACACTTTACCCGCCTGGCGGTCAATACCATGGAGCAGGGATTAGCAATGCTGATCCGCAATCGACTGGACGCGATGGCAGGGACCGACCAATCTTTTTATTGGGCAATGAAACAGATGCGTTTGGGGACGTCACAGCTGTCGCAGTTGTTGGTGGTAGGAGGTGCTACCGGGAGCCTCTATATGTCGAAAAATTCTCCTCGACAAGATTTAATTCCTGTCTACCAGGATGCCCTGAAGGCTCTGCATAAGGACGGCACTTTGTCGGAGATTTTTAGTGAGAGTCACGAGTGGGGCGTCCCCGAAAACTGGCCGGATGGACCTCGGTAAATGAGTGGCGTGGCGCGAGTTTAGGTCGCTATCTTGCTTTTAGGGCTCGTGGGGGCTGCGCGTGGGCTTGAGGTTGAATCGCCGCATTTCCCCGGCCCCAATCTGGCGCTGTTTGTGCCCAAAAAATCCCCACGAAAAGAGCAGCTGAGCAAATATCGCAAGACCATCGAAGAGCTGCAAAGCTCCGGTGAGATAGAGCGAATCTTCGGTGATGCCAGACGTTGGGCCAAATCCATTCAGCCCTAGTTTCTCGATTGCGTTCGCAAACTTGAACTACAACAATGGCAATAGGAAAAGATAACCCGACTAAAGTCGTGTTGTTCTGTGACTCCTTATCCACTAACTTCTTCTTACTTTCTATATCTTATCTGACTTACATCATTTCCCTTGAGAAATGACAGAAAAATAATCAACGTCAGAAATTGTTCAGCAACAACCCTAAGCGCCGGGTGATCCCCAGCGGTATATTGGAGTTTATGTATGAGTTACCAGAGCGAATACGATCGTTCCATTCAAGAACCTGAAGCCTTTTGGGCGGAAAAAGCCGAAGCCCTGGATTGGTTTCAGGCACCGAAAACCATATTGGGCAAAGACGACAATGGTATGGATCGTTGGTTTGTCGATGGTGAAATGAACACCTGTCATATGGCGCTGGACGCCAATATTGCCGCTGGTCGCGGTGAGCAGGTTGCGATCTATTACGATTCTCCGGTAACCGACAGCAAAGAGGCCATTACCTACAACCAGCTGCGCGATCGTGTGGCACTGTTTGCCGGTGCACTGAAAGATCAGGGCGTCAGCAAGGGTGATCGTGTTCTTATCTATATGCCAATGGTGGCCGAAGCGGCCATTGCCATGCTGGCTGTGGCCCGTCTGGGTGCCATTCACTCCGTCGTGTTTGGTGGTTTTGCCGCGAAAGAGTTGGCGGTGCGTATCGATGATGCTACGCCCAAAGTGATTGTCAGTGCTTCCTGTGGTATCGAAGTGGATCGAGTGATTCCCTATAAGCCCCTTCTCGATGAGGCTGTTGATATTGCCACTCACAAGCCTGATGCATGCATTATTTTGAAACGTCCTCAGGCGGAAGCTGAACTCCATGCGGGTCGTGACGTTGATTGGCAAGAAGCCGTAGCAGCCGCCAGCCCGGCCGATTGTGTGGCGGTAAAAGCCACGGACCCTCTGTATATTCTCTATACCTCAGGCACCACGGGTAAACCCAAGGGTGTGGTTCGCGACAATGGCGGTCACGCAGTGGCGATGCGCTATAGCATGAAAGCCATCTACGACATGAATCCTGGTGATACTTTCTGGGCGGCCTCCGATGTGGGCTGGGTTGTAGGTCACTCTTACATTGTCTATGGCCCGCTGCTTTCCGGTTTATCCACGGTCTTGTACGAAGGCAAGCCCGTGCGCACTCCGGATGCCGGTGCTTTCTGGCGCGTTATCGAAGAATACAAAGTGAAGGCGCTGTTTTCCGCGCCCACTGCTTTCCGCGCTGTGAAAAAAGAAGATCCCGAAGGCGAGCTATTGAAGAAATACGATGTCTCCAGCATGGAAACTGTATTTGTGGCCGGTGAGCGCCTGGATCCACCTACCTATGAATGGATTAAAAATCTGTTGGGCCTGCCTGTGATTGATCACTGGTGGCAGACGGAAACCGGTTGGGCCATCTGTGGCAACCTGATGGGCATCGAGCCCTTGGCTACCAAAGCCGGTTCAGCAACCAAGCCAAGCCCCGGTTTCGATGTGCAGATTCTGGACGAAAACGGCAACCAGCTTGGGCCCAATGAGCAGGGCGATGTCGCCGTGAAATTACCACTGCCACCAAGCTGTCTGCCTACCATCTGGGGTGACTTTGATCGCTTTGAAAGTGGCTATCTTTCCACCTTCGAAGGCTACTATTGCTCGGGTGATGGTGGTTACATCGATGACGACGGCTACGTGTTTATTATGGGGCGCACTGACGATGTAAT
>JALUYN010000311.1 GCA_027012915.1 Cellvibrionaceae bacterium | reverse complement strand
GTCTGCAAAGTTCTCTACTAAAGAATAGTTACCGGAGTTGATCACTTGATCTAGAACAGTGGCAGCATCGCCGAATTTATTCTGATACAAGTAAACTTTACCCAATAGGGCTTGAGCAGCACCTTTGGTCACGCGCCCGGTCTCGGGTTGCACTGCTGGCAAATTGTCTATGGCGAACTGCAGATCGGCCTCGATCTGAGCATAGACCTCTGCCGCTGGAGTTCTGTCGATACTGGTCTCCTCTCCAAAAAGAATGCGTTTGTCGACTGCTAGCGGTACATCGCCAAAGAATTTTACCAATTCGAAATAATAATAAGCTCTAAGGAATGTGGTTTGTCCAAGCACATTGGCTTTCCCTGGGAAATCGGTCTTGTCTTTAAACTCCATGATAAAGTTCGCACGGTTGATTCCACCGTACATCCAAGTCCAGATGTCACGCAGCTGTTGGTTGATAGGCGTATGACGCATATCGTCTATTTCCTGAATTCCAGGAACGTCGATCGCACTTTCACCTCCAGCCAAAGTGTTGTTAGAGGCTATCTCCCCTAACATCACATTGATATAGCTACTCTGGAGTAGATCGTAAGCCGCTATCAAGGCAGATTGATACTCCTCTTCGTTGTTGAAATAGTCTTCTGAATTAGCCACAGGAGCGTCAACGTCTACAAAATCGTCGCTACAACTCCAGGCAAAGCCTACAAGCAGGCAAAAAGCTAAGACAGGTTTTAGAAAAATGGACACTTTCATGGGTTTAATATTTGATGTTTAGGCCTAACAAAAAGGTTCTTGGTGTAGGATAGAATCCTTGGTCAATTCCCGCTCCAATTGGCGCTCCGCCAGAAGCTGTCGGGTCATACCCTTGATATTCGGTTAGGGTGAATAGGTTGTCAATAGATACGTATACTCTGAACTTACTGAGTTTGAATTTCTCACGCATGTCCTCTCCAAAGGAATATCCCAATTGGAGATTCTGCATTCTTAAGAAACTACCGTCTTCTACGTAGAAATCAGAGAATAATGTGTTTGAAGTAGCTGCAGTGGTCACGCGAGGGAAAGAGTTTGAGCTCCCCGGACCAGTCCAGCGATCTAAATAATATACCGTTCGGTTGGTCAACTGCTGATTGCGTTCGTAGTTGCGAACAATGTCGTTTCCGACAGATCCGAAGGCATAGGCCAAGAAATCGAAGTTCTTCCACTCAAAAGAGAAATTAAGACCAAATGTAAGGTCTGGAATTGGGTCTCCGATATTGGTGCGGTCGTTGCTGTCAATTACACCGTCGCCATTTACGTCAACAAAGCGAAGATCTCCAGGCAATGCGCCGTCTTGAATAGCGTGTGCGTCGATCTCTGCCTGATTCTGGAAGATCCCGTCGGTTTGCAATCCGTAGAAATATCCAATAGGGAAACCAGCCTCCATACGGGCAGGGAAATCTTGTCCGATCCCAAAGGAACCTCCAGGCAAGAATGAATTGTCACTATTAACGAACAACACTTCATTGCGCAAGGCAGTCATGTTACCACTAATACTGTATCTGAAATCTTCGTTGATAGTTCCGCGCCAAGACACTGCAAATTCAACTCCTTGGTTCTCTACTGTACCTGCGTTAACAATAGGTGGTAAAGATCCTGGAGCACTGGCTCCAAGGATACCAGAGATCGGTGCAGATACCAATAGGTCGTTGGTCTGTCTGTTAAAGTAATCAACGGTCACATTCAAGCGGCTGTTAAAGAAGCGCGAGTCGAATCCGATGTTGAAAGACTCTTGCTGCTCCCACTGGATCTCTGGGTTAGCAATAACCCCTAGCGTAGGACGCTGCTCTAAGTTGCCATCTATCACATATTCTCCTTCGCCTCCTAGCAGAGAAACGAATTGGAAATCTGGAATACGGTCGTTTCCGAGTATTCCGTAAGAAGCTCTAAGCTTTAAGAAATCTAACCATGACACATCTGCCAGAAAGGCCTCATCGCTCATGATCCAACCCGCTGAGAATGATGGGAATATCCCGAATTTGTTTCTAGGACCAAACTTGGTAGAACCGTCACGTCTAACAACTCCCGAGAACAAATACTTTCCTTTATAGTCGTACTGAACACGTGCGAAATACGAAAGCAAGCGGGCATCGAAAGTGTTGGGTACGTTCAAGAAATTATCGATAACGTCTGTAGCGTTGGCAATAGAAGCGTTGGCCACATCGTTGTCTGGAATGTCAAAACCTGTTGAACCGGTGAATTCACCTACCGTTTGGAATACCGAAGTACCAATGGTGGCTTTGATATTGTGATCGTCTCCAATGGATTTGTTGTAATTTACAAAGGCATCGAAGGTGTAATC
>JALUYN010000310.1 GCA_027012915.1 Cellvibrionaceae bacterium | reverse complement strand
GGGGGGGCTGGTGATGAGGTCTCTTTGGGCTCAGGCTGCCTAACCTCAGGCTGAGCATCTATAGCGCTGACCAAGCTCTCTCGCTGCTGGCTAGCAACGACTTCTGCAACTTGAGGTGCTGCAACGGCGGGCTCTTGCTCTTGAGCCTCCACTGGCAAGGGCGCAGCACAGCGCTGCGGCGCGGGCGCAAGCGGCAGCACCCAGCGTGGCATGTAGCTTTCCACACCGAGAGCCTCCAGATATTGCTGGCGCTGCAGTTCGTTCATTGAGAATCCTGAATCACCTGTTGTTGCACAAACCTGTTGCACAAACCTGCTACTCAAACAAAAGGCCGGATCGGGATTCCGATCCGGCCTGCATCATACCGCAATTCTTAGATCCGCTCCTACTCTAATCACTCTCTTGCATCGGTGATCCGGGCTTTTGAGGATCTACAGCTCATTAAACCCCTTCGTGCTGCGGGTGGGCCTTGGCGCGCCCCGACTCCAACAGGTTCAATGCGTGCAAATATGCCTTGGCGGAAGCAGCCACAATATCGGTATCTGCACCAACACCATTAACAATCTGACCATCGCGGGCCAAACGCACAGTGACGTCGCCCTGAGCTTCGGTACCCGCGGTAATGGCGTTGACCGAGTAGAGCTCTAAATCAGCACCGCTGGCAGCCACTTTCTCGATGGCTTTAAAGGCCGCATCCACAGGACCACTGCCTTCTGATTCGGTAGCCAGCTCATTTCCGGACTTTTGAATGGTCAAACGGGCATGGGGCTTAACTCCGGTCTTGCATGCCACCTCAAGAGCTTCAAACGCGTAAACTTCAGCGCAATCCTCAGAGTGTCCGTCGGCTACCAACGTCTGCAAATCCTCGTCAAAAATCTCGTGCTTGCGATCAGCCAGATCTTTAAAGCGCTTGAACACCTCATTGAACTCATCACTGGACTCAAACGAAACGCCCAAGTCCTCAAAGCGGGCTTTCACCGCAGCGCGCCCGGAGTGCTTGCCCAACACCAATTTATTGGTATTCCAGCCCACGTCCTGGGCCTGCATAATTTCATAAGTTTCGCGATGCTTGAGCACACCATCCTGATGAATACCGGATTCATGCGCAAAGGCGTTGGCACCGACAATAGCCTTATTAGGTTGCACCGGGAAACCAGTAACACTGGCCACCAATCGCGATGTGGGCACGATGTGGGAGGTATCTATTTTGGTCTCTACCGGATAGAAATCCTTGCGGGTACGAACCGCCATCACCAACTCTTCGAGCGAAGCGTTACCGGCGCGCTCCCCCAAACCGTTAATGGTACATTCCACCTGGCGCACACCATTCATCACTGCAGACAAAGAGTTGGCAACCGCCAATCCCAGATCGTTGTGGCAATGGGTGGAAAAGATGGCCTTGTCGGAATTGGGCACACTCTCAATCACGCGACGAAACATGCCGCCGTATTCTTCAGGGGTACCGTAGCCCACAGTATCCGGAATATTAATGGTGCCGGCACCGGCATCGATAACGGCCTCAATGATACGGAACATAAAGTCGTCTTCCGAACGACTGCCATCCTCCAGAGAAAACTCCACGTCATCACACAGATTGCGCGCCATCTTCACCGCTTTGACCGCTTGCTCAAGCACCGCATCGGGTTCCATCTGCAGCTTGTATTTCATGTGGATGGGCGAGGTAGCAATAAAGGTGTGGATACGACCAGCATTGGCATTTTTCAGAGCCTCACCAGCGCGCTCAATATCCGGAGCAACCGCACGGGCAAGACTGCAGATGCGTGAATCCTTGACGCTCTCGGCGACCGCCTTCACGGACTCAAAATCTCCGGGACTGGCAATGGCGAAGCCCGCCTCAATCACATCAACGCGCATTTTTTCCAGCATCTTGGCAATGCGTACTTTTTCCTCGCGAGTCATGGACGCGCCAGGACTCTGCTCACCATCGCGCAAGGTGGTATCAAAAATTACTAATTGGTCTTTACTCATGATTCAGAATCTCAGCTAGACCGAACCTCGAGGCCCGGCACATACAAATACAAAATTGGGTTTTCAGAAGGCAAAAAAACGGGAACTATTGCAGTCGCAATAGATACTTCAGCAGCGCCACGAACAGGCGAGAACTGCGAATAAGAAGCTGTGAGTGAAAATAAACTCGTTTCATAGTGCTAGAAGCGACAATACGCCCAAAAAGAATCTGGAAATTAGGGTCTACTATAGGGCGCGCCCCTGCACAGATCAACACTCATCCTACACAAAAGACTTAAGTAGGATAATTTTGCAAAAAGCAGCCAAAAACGCCAACACTAAAAAATATTCATCCTAAAAATAAAGAAA
>JALUYN010000309.1 GCA_027012915.1 Cellvibrionaceae bacterium | reverse complement strand
CGTTGGATTCGGTCATAACAGTCTCTTAAATATAAATAGTCATTTTTGCGATTATAACGCCGTCGGCCCCTATAGACCTACTTTCGGGCATAAAAAAACGCGACCCATGGGCCGCGTTTTCTGAGACACCTTCAAGAAGAAGGAATATCATCAACCGTCGCTACCGGCGTCCTGCCTCTAGCGACATACATCCTGTATATATCAGTTTTTGCTTTTGTCGATGATCTTGTTGGCTTCAATCCAAGGCATCATGGAACGCAGTTGCTCACCAGTCTGCTCGATTGGGTGTGCAGCGTTGTTGCGACGACGGGCAGTCATTGATGGGTAGTTAGTTTGACCTTCAGCAATGAACATCTTGGCGTATTCACCGCTTTGAATACGCTTCAGAGCATTACGCATGGCTTCACGAGATTGCTCATTGATAACTTCAGGACCGGTCACGTACTCACCGTACTCTGCATTGTTAGAGATGGAGTAGTTCATGTTGGCGATGCCACCTTCGTACATCAAGTCAACGATCAACTTCAGCTCGTGCAAACACTCAAAGTAGGCCATTTCTGGAGCGTAACCCGCTTCGGTCAGGGTTTCGAAGCCCATTTTAACCAGCTCAACAGCACCACCACACAGAACCGCTTGCTCACCAAACAGGTCAGTCTCGGTTTCATCTTTAAAGGTAGTTTCGATAATACCGGAACGACCACCACCAACGCCTGAAGCGTAAGACAGGGCAACGTCTTTCGCCTTGCCGGAAACGTCTTGCCAGATAGCAATCAGATCAGGAATACCACCGCCGTTTACAAATTCGTTACGAACAGTGTGACCTGGAGCCTTAGGAGCAACCATGATCACGTCCAGATCGGAGCGAGGCTCAACCTGGTTGTACAGAATGGAGAAACCGTGAGCAAAAGCCAGGGTAGCGCCCTGCTTGATGTTTGGCTCAATTTCTTCGCGGTACAGCTGGCCCTGGAACTCATCAGGAGTCAGGATCATAACCAGATCAGCAGCAGCAACGGCGCTAGGCACGTCAGCAACTTTCAGACCGTGAGCTTCGGCTTTAGCAACTGAAGAAGAAGAGGGACGCAGGCCAACGGTCACGTCTACACCGGAGTCTTTCAGGTTGCACGCGTGAGCGTGGCCCTGAGAACCGTAACCGATGACGGCAACTTTCTTGCCCTGGATAATGGAAAGATCACAATCTTTATCGTAGTAAACCTGCATTTGAATCTCCTTCAAAAGAGTTGGGTGATTTTCGGTTGCCTCATTGGGTCAACCACAGTAACGGGCGCAGTCTAATCAATTGCACCTATTGCGTAAAATGATATATTTGCAATACAGTATTTCACTAAGTGCAACACAATATGGATACACGAGCTCTATCCCTGTTTCTCAACCTCTCCGAAACCCTGCACTTTGGCAGAAGCAGCGAAGCCTGCCATATCAGCACATCGGCGCTGAGCCGGACCATTAAGCAACTGGAAGAATCTCTGGGTGTCAGTCTATTTGAACGGGATAACCGCTCCGTATCCCTGACCCAAGAAGGCAAACAACTCCAGAATTACGCCCGAGAACTGTTACAGAATTGGGACAACTTTAGAGACTCTCTGCAAGAGAGCAGTTCAGAGCTGCGCGGTTCCATTAGCATTTACTGCTCAGTGACCGCCAGCTACAGCTTCCTCTACGACATACTGCGAGAATTTCGCGAACAACACCCCAAGATCGAATTGAAGCTACACACCGGTGACGCTGCTCACGGCATCTCCCGCATCAGTAACGAACAAGAAGATATCGCCATCGTTGCCAGACCTGCAGTCCTCTCTGACAAACTGGCCTTTCGCCGCATCACAGTTTCCCCGCTGGTTTTTATTGCCCCAAAACAGGACTTCGATATTCCGCAGAGTCGCCAGCAATGGGGTCAGACCCCTATTATTCTGTCCGAAGAAGGTATTGGGCGAGAGCGGGTTGAACAGTGGTTTCGTCAGCGACAGGTGCAGCCACCTATATACGCCCAGGTAGCGGGCCATGAAGCACTAGTTAGCATGGTCAGTCTGGGATTTGGCATAGGCGCAGCGCCACGTATTGTATTGGACAACAGCCCTCTAGCTGATCGCGTACAGATTCTCGATGAATACCATGAGCTGGGCGATTATGACGTTGGACTCTGCACGCTGAGCAAGCGCCTAAAGAGCCCCATTATCAGTGCATTCTGGGGAGAGCAAATCTGACCTCATGAAAGCATGCGGGTGATATCATCCGCTGCAACCGGCCGGCTGTAGAGATAGCCCTGGGCATAGTCACAGCCAATTTCTCTAAGATGTGACGCTTGCGCCTCCGTCTCCACTCCTTCG
>JALUYN010000308.1 GCA_027012915.1 Cellvibrionaceae bacterium | reverse complement strand
GGTTATCAAGTCATCGTCTGCGATCCTCGACCAGAGTACCGAGCACAGTGGAATCCCGCCCATGGCCAACTGGTGGACGGTTACCCCGATGACGCACTGATGGCGCTGCAACCGGATGCCCGCACCGCCATAGTCGGCCTCACCCACGACCCCAAACTGGACGATCTGGCGGTAATCCAGGGACTGCAATCGCCAGTGTTTTACCTGGGGGCCATGGGTTCCATAAACACCAGTAACAACCGACGCGCCCGACTAATGGAGCATTTTGGGTTTAGCGAGCAGGACCTGAAAGAACTCAAGGCCCCTATTGGGCTGGATATTGGCAGCAAGACGCCACCGGAAATTGCCCTATCGACACTGGCGGAAATTACTGCAGCGAAGAACGGGAAAATATCCTACTGTTCGTAGCCCTTGTGCAAGGACCATTCACTGGCGGCTCGCCCGCTGGATTTCTGCTTCCCCAAAAACCCGGCAAGGCCATCCCTAAAGGCTGTCATCACCGACGACAGCCCAATAAAAAGCAGAGCACCAAAAATACAGCAAGCCATAACTAGTCCTCTTTATCTTCATGTGGGTTAATGATTACTGTCGTCCGACCGAGCAGCTCGACACACAAATCGAGGCAGCCTTGCGCATCTGCCTGTCGAATTTCCGGTTCATCGGAATCTGAAGTTCGTATCTCATAGCGATCAAGAGGTTTAAGCCTGGCCACAGTGAGCTCTTGAGTGGCTCTTTCACCCCCGGGGTAGAGCACCAATTCCAGATCACTACCCATATGGCTGACCGCCTTCGCCACCAGTACATCGGGGTAGTGACACTTATCCAGCACTGGGCCTTCCAATATGGTTTCAGGCAGGGAGTAATTGTTAACTTGTGCCCAGGCATCCTTGCGCATCATCGAAGCGTAGAAGTTCATTATGTTGGCAAAACTGGATACACCCGTGTAATAGCCAATACCATCGCGCACCACATACTCGTACTCTCGGCGTGTTTGCTGCATCAGTCGATCTGCTAGAGCGGTATCCCCCATCTCTAACGCAAAGCCCCGACAGGCGCCATAAGTGCTGATCAGTGACGGCTTGTAGCTGCCAACGTCCACCTCGTCCCACCCCTGGGTATCAATACGAACCTCACCCTGGTCATCAATGTGGACATATTCATTGCGAAAGATCTGCCAGGCTCTTTGCGAGTGAAGAGGCTTGGTGGCATTAGCCCACATACCGAAGCTGGCATCCGCCAGAGGCGAGGTCAGCAAGGGAATTGAGAAACCCAGTCGCTGTGATCTCAAGGCAATCACCCGCCCGTCAACCGTGGTGAATTCATTGTCGATGGTGCTCACATAGTCATCATAGACATCATTGCAGTAGTCGGTACCGTAGAGACGATCATGCTGAGCCAGAAATGTAATGCCGGTTTCATTACACATGTTGTAAACCCAGTTGGGCTCACAGGGAAACAACGTCCATTCGGACTTTTGAAAGTTGTTATAGACGCACTCCGCCATGGTGTGCACATCGTAGCAAAACGACTTATTGTCGTAGGTAAACGTCATGGAACCGGGTTGTGTATAGTGATCATCGCCTGTCACGGTGGTGTACACACCGATGGCCATTCCGGTCCAGCCGCTCAGCATAATATTGTCTTTCTTTATGGGATCGAAATCCGTTGTGAAATTGCCCCACAACGCCTCCCAGCGCCAGTAACCCCATACCCGTTTGTCGAGCACCTTGTCGATGGCATTGCGCTGCGCTTGCTTGAGATATCCGTGAAAGGATGGCGTAGAGTGATATTGCATCAAGGCCAAAGCGTAATTGATGGAATTAAGTTGATAGCGAACCGCTGCAAATTGGAATTGGAACTCCACCCAATCGAAACCATCGTACTTATCAATAGGCTGCAATACCCGATCAAATACAAAGCGAGCCTGCTGCAACTCTTCCAGGCTCAGTTCACGCCAAAACTCTCGATTGAATTCCGGCTCTACCGGGGGAGACAAAGGTATCCTGGAAAGGTACTGATTGCGTTTGGCGCGAGTGTTCAGGGCTTTCTTGATCGCTGTAGAGCGCCATACGAACACCGAGCCCAACAGCATAATGACCAACGCGGGGACCAACCATAACGCCCAGGCGTAATTGGCGGACATATGCGGATGCCCAGCATGATAGGCCCCATAGCCAGCCGCCCCAAGCCATACGATGGGGGGCGCCAGGATATTGCCCGAGGCAAACCAGAGCAACAGAGAGACACCAAATAGCAATAGAGTTACCGCCAAACTGAACCACTGCCCGGTGTAGAAGAAGCCCCCGCCCGGCGTAATAATGCCCAAACCTAAGGCGCTAATTCGGT
>JALUYN010000307.1 GCA_027012915.1 Cellvibrionaceae bacterium | reverse complement strand
GCCTCAAATCGCGCCACTCGTTGTTGCTCGTCGCTCGTTTAGAACCACTAAACTCGCTTCTCGCGCCTAGATTGGCGCGATTTGAGACGCAACAGAAGCATCAGAATTAGTGTTAACAGGCCCTAGAACAATTCTATATCGGAGTCTGTCTGGACCTCATTGCTGAATACGCCCTCGAAGCGTTGTTTTTCTTCTACCAGAGCGTCCACCTGGGTTACAAACTCGCTGCTGAGGTTTTCCACCGCTCTGAAGTGCTCAAGTACTTCAGTCAATGCGTTCTCTCGCTGTTGCCAATCCGCGGTGTTGATCAATGCCACTAGCTGCAGAAAGCGCTGGTGAATATCTTCGTAGGGGCCGTGGATGTTCTGAAACGAAGGGAGGTGACCGTAGGAATCCTGTCCTTCGCTGTTGAGCCAGGTGCCCAGTTCGGTTTCTTCGATGGGCAGTTGTACCGTCCGTGCCTCTTCGCAGTTTGGGCCAGCGTCCAGCATTCGGTAGCCGTTTTGCAGATAGATGATCAAGTCCTGCTTCATCAGATTGAAGCGATTGAGCATTTTGGCGTAGCTGACGCGCTCGTAAATTTTCCCAGAGACTTCAGAAAAGCTCTCAAAGTTGGAGGCGAACTGGCGTGATGAGCTGGAAAAGCTGGCGGTGGCATCGTTCATTTGGTTGGTGCCGTTGACCACTGAGCTCGCTGAGCTTGCGATGCGATTCATGGCTTCACCGATTTGCACAGTTACGCCCTTGGTGTTTTCCGCCAGAGTGCGGACTTCATCGGCCACCACGGCAAAACCGCGACCGGCTTCACCGGCACGGGCGGCCTCGATGGCTGCGTTGAGGGCCAGCAGATTGGTCTGGTCGGCGATCTGGCTGATCATATTGACCATTTCTCCAATGGATTGGCTCTGCTGGTCAAGCATTTGCGAGTCGGCCACCATGTTTTCCAGTGTTTGCTCGAGAGTATCCAGTTGCTGCAGCACTTCCTGGGCGGTCTGGCGTCCGGTGGATGCGGTGGAAACCACGTTCTGCGTGTCCTCCTCGACACTGTCCAGCTCGTTGGTGACAAAGCGCAGATCTTTCTGGTTGGCGCGCAGCAGGGTTAGCAGGCGATCGGTACGCAGGTCGGAAATATCCGCATTGATCTGATCCTGCTTGGCGCGCATGACACTCTCGGCTACCTTTTGAGCGGTTTCACCGACGCGCTGTAGAACTCGACCAAAGGTACCGGGGAAGGACTTTGGCAGAGGACGGCGGTAGGCTTCGCCGTGCAATGCGGCGGCAAATACCTTGTTGATTTCCTTAAAGGTTATTTCCAGTTGGTCCAAAGTGGCGTTCAGTGAGTCGATAATACCCTGTTGGGTGGACTGTTGGCTGTCGCAGTGAAGTCTTTCGTCGAGATTGCCCTCGCCCATGTTGTGGATGATCTGGGCAATATCCTCGCGCACATGTTCGATGCGATTGGCACGCTGATTAGCGAGCAGCAATTGTCCGATGGTAAGGCCGGCCAGAATCAGCAGAGCCCAGTCCCACCGCAATTGAAACTGGGCGTAGCCCGTTAGCAGCACTACCAGGACGATGCTGAAGCCGCGGCTATGCATTTTGTAAAGTGTGGACAAGCTCGTCATAGGACTTTCCTGTTTCTGCGATGCTTTGGTAAAAGTGTTCCAATGCAGTTTGAGGGGCTTTGAGCTCCTGCTGAATGACGTCTTCGTAAAGAGGGCCAAAAAAATCGATGAGTGCAACGGAGGCTGGGTAGGAGACAAACTCGTAGCCAATCATGCCGCTATCTGCGGCGGCACCAAAGCGTCGGGTTAAGTCCACGAACCCCCAGAAGATATCGCCACTTGGTCCCTCATGTGGCACCGGTGCGTAGGCATAGCCCTTTTGGCTGACGCGCTCGAGTGCATCTTGCAGTACACATTGCGGCATGGCTCGGGGCTTGATGTCTTGCAGTGAGCGGCCTAGCAGTGCCTCGGAACTGATCTTGAACAGGGATTGGTAGAGCTCATTGATGTAGAGGTGACGAAACTGCTTGTCGAGCTTGGCAAACAGGTAGCTGTCTGTTGGTAGCGGATGGGGCATCGGGCCATTCCCTGGAGTCTTAACACTGGAGAAAGATAGGCAGTCAGTATGACAGGGGCTTTGCCAAGAGGGTATCGGCGGAAAGTCGCAGGGCTTTATGGTGAAAGCCCTGTTTTGCAGATTCTAAGCGGGTGGAAAATGCAGAACTTGGGCGTCGGGCTGACGTGATTTTCCGGCTTGGTGCAGTGCCGTTTCGTACTGGGCCATCATGGTGTCGTGGTTTTCGCAGAACTGTTTTAACAGCTCCCAGCTGTAGATACCGGTGTT
>JALUYN010000306.1 GCA_027012915.1 Cellvibrionaceae bacterium | reverse complement strand
CGCAGCTTCGACGCCAGTGCATTTGACGGTAAGCCAGAGAAAATCGGCTTTTGGAGGTTCACTGGCAGCATCGGGGTCAATCAGGCTGAAGCCCTGGGCCTCTCCCTGATTACCTTTGACATCGGTAAGAACCAGGCCTTTTTCATAGCGGCTTCGCAGTTGCGGGCGGGTAACCAAGGCAACCAGCTCCCCCTTGTAGCGCAGGGCCGCGCCCAGATATCCCCCAACCAGCCCCGCGCCGAAAATGACGTGCTGTGGCATAGTATTTTCCTGTTATTATATTTATTCGAGCGCATCTGCAGATAAGCCCGGAGGGCCGTTGATGCATATCAACGCCACAGCATAATCAAATCTGTAAGCTCCACAACCTTTTTCAGGCCCAGTTTTCAGACTGAGCTCTTGAAGCCACGTTTTTCATGCAGGAAGATCGCCGCCAATGACCACCGTCAACGTCAACTGGAACGCTGAGATGATTCGTCGCTACGACCTCGCGGGCCCTCGTTATACCTCGTACCCTACTGCACCCCAGTTTACGGAAGACTATGCGGCCAGCGAAGTGGACGCGGCAGTGGCACGCAGCAACGCGGCCGGCCGACCACTGTCGCTGTACTTCCACATTCCGTTTTGCGACACCATTTGCTACTACTGTGGCTGCAACAAGATTGTTACCGCCAACAAGAAGCGCGCTCAACCGTACCTCGATACCCTGTATAAAGAGATTGCCATGCGCGCTGAGCAGATTGACTCTGAGCGCCCGGTACATCAACTGCACTGGGGAGGTGGTACACCAACCTACATCAGCGACGAGCAAAAAATTGAGCTGATGACAGAAACCCGCAAGCACTTTAATTTGCTGGACGACGACAGCGGCGAATACTCCATCGAAATCCATCCTGGTTTGATGAGCGTCGATACCATTACCGTTTTGCGTGAACTGGGCTTTAATCGCCTGAGCATGGGCGTACAAGATTTCGACCCCGATGTGCAAAAAGCAGTCAATCGTTTTAACTCCTACGAAGAAGTGGCAGAGCTGGTGCACCGCGCCAAGCAGGAGCGCTTTCACTCACTGAGTATGGACCTGATCTACGGCCTGCCCCATCAATCACAGGAAAGCGTTGACCGCACTCTAGATCAGATCATCGAGCTCAACCCCGAGCGTCTGAGTCTGTTTAACTACGCTCACATGCCGCACCTGTTCAAGACGCAAAAGCAGATCGATGAAAGTGCCCTGCCCGAGCCCCAGGAAAAACTGGCCATACTGGAGAACTCCATCGCCAAACTGCAAAACGCCGGTTACGTTTACATTGGCATGGATCACTTTGCCAAGCCGAACGACGCCCTCACCATTGCTCAGGATAACGGCGAACTGCAACGCAACTTCCAGGGCTATGCCACCCACGGTAACTGCGATCTGTTTGCCTTTGGAGTCTCTTCCATCAGTTCAATCGACAATATTTTTGTGCAAAACCACAAAGATATTCCCGGCTATACCAAGGCAATCGAAGACGATAAGAAAACGCCCATTTTCAAAGGGCTGACGCTCACAGATGACGATCAGTTGCGTCAGGCGGTAATCAACCAGTTGATCTGTCATTTTGAACTGGAGTTCGCCCCGTTTAATCACGCCTACCAATTCAATTTCTGTGAATACTTCGCCGACAGTCTGGAAGAGCTGCAGCCCATGATCGACGACGGTCTGATCATCCGCACCGACGCTGGTTTGAAGGTGTCCAACGACGGTCGCCTGCTGATTCGTCGCATCTGCATGGCTTTTGATGCTTACCTCAAAAGCCCGCAGCCCGTGCGCTACTCACGGATTATCTGACGCTGGCACTCCTATGGACTGGGAACTCTGGAAAACAGCGCTGAAACAACACTACACCGCGCCCATGGAAACTACGTTCAAACAGTTTCGTCTGGGTGCCATGCTGTTTTTCCTGGGCGGTGTAATGATCTATATTGCCGTTAATGCCATCGAGCCTTCAGTTCGCCAGGAAGCTCTGCTGCTGATGGGGCTGGTTATCGGCGGTTTGGGGTTCGCAGTTGCCATGCTGGCACAAGTGCGAATGCTGATCAGTCGAATACTGCGTTTCTTTCAGGAGTAATCATTTATGATCTATAGCGGAAGTTGTCACTGTGGCGCCGTAAAGTTCGAAATCGACGCACCGGAAGAAGTAGAAGTTGAAGACTGCAATTGCTCTATCTGCAATCGCACCGGTTTTCTGCATCTGATTTTGCCACTATCAAAATTCAAATTACTGCAAGGTAAGGACAACCTTACCACCTACCAATTCAATAGCGGCGTTGCCAAGCATACCTTTTGTAAAACCTGCGGCATTAAACCATTCTATACCCCGCGCTCCAATCCCGATGGTATCGATATCAATGTGCGCTGTCTCGACACTCGCCCTAAACACATGCGGATTGTTAAATTCGATGGCGAGAACTGGGAGCAAAACGCCCACACCCTGGCCCATAAGAGCCAGGATGTTGAAGACTCATAGAGCGTGCGTCGCGCGATACTCCCTGGGTGAGCAACCTTGCCAACTCTTGAACGCCTTGGTGAAATTGGACGGGTCCGCATAACCGAGCTCCGCGGCAATATCGGTGATACTTCGTTCGCTTGCCAGTAGATATTTACGCGCGACTTTACTTTTAACATTATCCTGCAGTTCGCGGTACGAGACTCCCATTGCGTTTAACTTGCGATTAAACGTTCTCTTGGATACGCAAAACATCGCGGCCATACCCGCAGCGGTTGGCGTATTCGTCAGTTGCCTGGCCAGCGCATGTTCAATGCACACAATAATTTCATTGCGATGATTACCAATATCGCGAAACAAAACCGGTGCAGACCTTAACTGCGATTCAAAATTGTTGTTTCTCTGAGTCATGCAGAAACACCATCAGCAGGCGGTATAGCCGCCATCCATAACCTGAGAGCTGCCAGTGATATTACTGGCCGCGGAGCCACACAGAAATACCACCATCGCTGCTATATCCTCAGATTTGGTGAAACGCTTGGTGGGCTGTCCGCCAAGAATGACTTCATCCATGACTTGCTGCTCGCTCATACCTCGCGCCTTGGCGGTATCGCTCACCTGATTCTCCACCAGTGGGGTTAGAACGTATCCCGGACATACAGCGTTACAGGTAATCCCGGTTTCGGCCAGCTCCAGCGCCACTGTTTTGGTAAGACCAAGTACCCCATGCTTGGCCGCCACGTACGCAGATTTATAAGGCGACGCCACCATGCCATGAATGGACGCCACATTGACAATACGTCCCCAACCCTGCTGCTTCATAAGCGGTGTAACCGCTTTAATGCTGTGAAATACACTGCTGAGATTAACCGCCAACACGGTATCCCAGGCGTCGTTTGAAAATTCTTCGACGGGCGCGACATGCTGGATGCCGGCATTGTTCACCACAATATCAATTTTGCCAAAACGATCCACCGTGGCTTTTACCATCGCTTCAATTTGCTCAGGGTAGCGCATATCCGCGCCTTGGTACTCAACTCGCACGCCGTACGTATCTGCAATATCGCGCCGCAGTTTGTCGATTTGCTCTTCACTGCCCAGACCATTGAGCACTATATTACAGCCCTGATGAGCCAGGGCCCTGGCAATTTCCAAGCCGATACCACTGGTGGAACCAGTAATAACGGCAACTTTCGAATTCAACATATCGATTCCGTATTCTCTGAATGCAGCTGTTCAACAAAACTGATCACAGCTCTCTGTGCTGCAGGCTCATCCAAGGCCGGCGCGTGCCCTACATCAGGCACCTCGACAGCCTGCATATGAGGAAGAACCCGCTGCATTTTGGTAAAGGTTTCAGTCGACAATATGTCAGACAAGTGGCCGCGAATGGCGAGCATGGGGATCTGGCCCAGCTGCTCAAACAAAGTCCATAAATCGGGCGGTACCAGATTGCTGTCGTCGTGGTCTATGGGCGCGGAAATAGCCGGGTCATAGGCCAACTCAGGTATTCCCTGTTGATTCTCCCGGTACATTCTCTGGGCCATGCATTTCCAGTCGGTATCGTCATACTGCGGGAAACAAACCTCATTGAGTCGGCGAGTTTCCGCAACCGCATCGTCCCAGCAATGAACAGGATTTCCCTTACCCACATAGCTCATAATACGTTGCAAACCGGCAGCGGCCACTGACGGGCCAACATCATTGAGAACCAAACCACGGATTCTTGCAGGGCGCTCAGCAGCCATCATCATGCCCATCAAGCCCCCCATTGAGGTTCCGATGGCAATCACTGCGGCAACACCCAGCTGGTCCAGCAGGTGCCACATATCCTGGACGTAAACCACAGGTGTATAGTGACTGGTATCTGTATCCCATTGCGACAAACCGCGTCCGCGCTGATCGACGGCAATTACCCGATGCTTTCTGGACAGCACCTGCGCCAGGGTTTCAAAGTCAGCGGAGTTTCGGGAAAGACCGTGCATACAGAGAATAGGAGTGCCTTCGCTGTTACCGCAGTTGTAGTCCCGTGCGTAGAGCTCTAAACCGTCGGTGCTGGTGTACCAAATATCCTGGTAATCTTGCATAGCGTGAATGCCTGTTGATAAGTGATTGTCAAAAAAAGCGGAGCTTCTTGCGAAGCTCCAAGTTTAGAGAGCACACCAATCAGAAACGATAGCCGACGTTCAGGCTGACTGTTCTGGGGTTGCCGTAGTAGCCGATAATAGACTCTTCGAGCCCCAGATTCAGGAAGTTGTAGCCACCCACGCGATACTCTTCATCGGTGAGATTCTTACCATGCAAGCCAACGGTCCAATGCTCGTCGGGCGAGTACCAAACGGCACTGGCGTCGAATATCGTGTAGCTGTTTTCATCAATCGCAGATTCCACCTGAGGGAAAATCTGCGTCTCACCACGGTAACTGGCGGCGAGGGACAGAGAGATATCACCCACACTATCCAGAGTACGGTTGTACATGAGCTTGACGCTCGCGGTCTTCTCAGGAGTGTTGGCAAAATTCCAATCATCAGCCAGATCAACAACGCCAGTTGGAGTCGCACTCTCTACTTCTTCATATTCGGCATTGATGTAACCCAGCATCAAGCTGGTGGAGAGGTTTTCCGTTAGCTGTGCCAGAGCTTCCACTTCAAAACCTCTGATATCGGCTTCACCGGCATTGAGTACAGAACTGACAAAGTTCGAACCGCCGTCGGAACTCTGTTGAACTGTCACCTGCATATCGGTGTAGTCGGTGTAGAAAGCCGCGGCATTCAAGCGCACGCGACCATCCAACAATTCAGTTTTAATGCCAAGCTCGTAGGTATCCACCAATTCAGGATCATAGCCGTTCACGGTTGCCGGGTTTCTGGTGGCGTCACCGCGCATATCGAAACCACCACTCTTGAACCCCTGACTAAAAGAGGCGTAAACCAGAGTGTCTTCATTGAGAGCGTAATCCAGACTTACTCGTGGCGAGAACTCGCTCCACGACTCGTCGTTGCTATAGTCGGTACTGGGGGCGCCGAGAATCGCCAGGGTCGTGCCACCGAGCTCCGAAGAAGAACCGTTCACATACATTGATGCCTTGTAAACTTCCGCATCCTTCTTGTCGTAGGTGTATCGTCCGCCCAGCGTCAAAGTCATATCATCGGTAATAGCATAGGTTGCGTGTACATAAGCCGCATAGCTCTTGGTATCCACAGTACCTGCGGTCAGCGCGTTAAATTCTCCGGCCGAACTGTCGAATGGTCCCGCAGGGTTAAATGCACCGAGCAGCACATCAAATGCACCGGATGCCGTTCCCTTGTAGTAGTAGAGTCCACCTACCACATCCCAATCACCGGAAGAGTAGCTCAGTTGAAATTCCTGCGTTGTTTGATCGTCGTTATAGATTGCCGGCACGTGCAATGACGGCAGCGAGGTGTTGTCGAAATCGATGTTGGTCTTGGTATCACCTTCGCGGTAGGCGGTGATGGATTTAAAAACCAACTCGTCGTTGATATCCCATGTGACGATCAAAGAAGCGCCGGAACTCTTGACGTTGTTGTCGGTATCCATATCTGAATTACTATCATAAACGTCAGACGGAACAACTTCAGTAGGATTCAGTACGCTGGGGGTTAAGCGGTGTCCACCCTTTGCATTGGAATCATCATCGGTTTTGTCAGCACTGAAGCGAACTGACACGTCTTCGCTTGGCAGATATTCGAGACTGATGCGCGCGGCGGTCAAATCCTTGTTGTAGTTTTCATCGCCGTTTTGCAAGAATTCACCAAAACCGTCGCGCTTGAACCTTGCAACCGAGGCGCCAAAGAAGAGTTTGTCTTCAATCAGTGGCAACTGCCCGGAAATTTTCAAGTCTCGCTGATTGTAAGTACCGAGTGAAGCATCGACGCTCAGCTCAGGTTCGCCAGTCAGACGCTTGGTGACATACTTTACTGCGCCACCGATGGTATTTTTTCCATAGAGGGTTCCCTGCGGTCCTCGCAATACCTCAATACGTTCAACATCAAATACGTCCAAGACGCCGCCCTGAGGGCGAGCCAGATAGATATCATCGATATACAATCCCACGCCCGGCTCGAATCCCCACAGAGGATCAGCCTGACCAATACCACGGACATAGGAAGTCAGTGTTGTATTTGTGCCGCGGCTTACTTGCATGGTTACGTTGGGAGCAGAGCGCTGCAATTCTGTAACGTCCTGCACACCGGCGTTTTCGAGAGCGGAAGCATCAAACGCAGTAACCGCAACGGGAACGTCTTGAAGATTCTGCTCACGTTTCTGCGCAGTAACAGTCACTTCTTCCAGAGCAATACCCTCAGCGTATGAGGAAATGGGAGCGGACATGCCGGCAACTGCCAGCGTAATCGCCACGGACAGACGAGTACGGGTAACAAGCTTTTTCATTATTTTATACCTTGATGTTTTTGTTATTCAGGTAACTCTTTTCACTACTGTAGCCGTTGGCCGCAGCAGTCAGTCAAAGGTCGTGGCCGAATTAAGTAAACGCGGCAAAGACCTCCTCTCCACTTCATCAAACCATATCAATTCAACAGATGATGAATATGCAATTAAAAGTATTCATCATCCGTTGAATTGTCAACTATTTTTTCATCAACTGTTGAATTTAAAAATAAAGCGCTTATTTTTCAGAAGCTTAGGTAGATAAAAAACAACAACCAAAGCACTCGACAAGAGGATGGCATAGGTTGCAGACACTGCAGGGTTGTCGATATTGAATACAAACAGACCGATCAAATGCCCGCCCAGCCCCACGACGGCGGACGCCCAAGCCAGACCAACAGGCGGATTTTCGCGCACATAGGTACCGAGCAAAATGGGAACCACACTGGCAGCGGCCAATCCGTAAACGCCTTTCTGGGCAAACAGACCCACCAACTGCGGCGGATTTAAAGCCACCAGGTAGGCACAGACCCCAACACCCACCAATACCCAACGAGACAGGCGCAGGCCTGCACCATGCTCAAAGGCAGACTTACCGCTA
The DNA here is from genome assembly GCA_027012915.1 of Cellvibrionaceae bacterium. Next base: position 5,787 of record JALUYN010000306.1, on the reverse strand, counting down.
AAAGGCAGATAGAGATCCTTGACCACCATCGCGGAAAGCGACACCAGAATACCGTCGAGTGTACTCATGCCAGCGGCCAACATAGTGATGGAGATAAACACCAATGCGTAAGGACCCCAGCCATGGCCGGAGAACTCTGCGGCAATGTAGCTCACCACTACACTGTCCTGTCGTTCGATATCGAGCCCTTTCAGACGCGCATAGAAACCCACCGCCAGCATCAACATAAAACAGGCACCGGCGATCACCGTAGTCACCAGAAATTTATTAACGTCGGCATCGTTCTTGAGATACAGCATCTTCGTCAAAATGTGGGGCTGCATCATCAATGCAAAAGTAATAACAAAACCACTGAGAAACACAGAGAAAAAATCAAAATAGAGGTTGCTGTCGGGGTTGTAGAGCGCCATAAAATTCGCCCCAAACTGCTGCAACACCTCCCCGGAGTTTTGCTCTACCAGATACAGCCCCTGCACAAAAATAAATATGGCCACCAGCGCCATCATCATGCCCTGAAAGGTGTTGGTATAAGCATGGGCGTAGCTACCGCCCATCAAGACGTATGAAAATACGAACAACAGAATCAGTGTCAACGACACAGTCTGCGAGATCGGAAACAGCTGACTCATCAGTAGACTGCAGCCCACCAATATAAGCACAACAAAGGTAATCGAGAGCAAATTAATAAGCGCAAAAAAGATGCTGAGCGAGCGGTTTCTATAACGTTGATAGATCCAGTCTGGAATTGTGATGGCTCCACTTTCATCGCCCAACTTTCTGAATCGACGCGTCAGCAGAAAGAACGCTGTCGTTATGCCCGCGGTACCAGCCACCGCGTAGTGCATAAACGCCGACAGCCCGTGCACATAGACGAAGCCCGGGTTAATCACAAACGTGGAAGTAGAAGACACCGAGGCTGCCATGGTTACACCGATGATCCATGGGCTCATATCTCCATTGCCAATGGAAAACCCCTTAATGTCCTGGGTTTTGCGCATTCCAATCCAGGACAACCACAAGGTCAGCACCACGTAGAACCCGACACACAGGTATTTGAATAATTCTGGGGACATCGCAAATCTCATTTTTGTTGTTATTGAATGCAACCATTAAATTCATCGCTTGTTGAATTGTCAAGCATTGCATAGAATGACCCATTGCCTATACGAGACCGATAGATGTCACCAGCCAGAAAAAATCCCCGGGTAGGAAGGCCACCCAAAGAATCTCAGGATAAGAGTGAAAAAGGCGAGAATATCCTCAATGCTGCCGAAGAACTGTTTGCCCTGAAAGGCTACGACGGAGTGACCTTGCGCGCGGTCGCCACCCAAGCCAACGTCGATGTAGCATTGATTAACTATTACTTTGGCAGCAAGAATCAATTATTCGATACAGTGTTCGCACGACGGGCACAAATTCTCAATCAGGACCGCCTGATTGCCTTGAAGAGTGCGCAGGAAATCTCTGCCCCCCAACCCGCGGACGTCGAACAGATTATCACCGCCTTTCTGCAACCTTTGAAAATGGCGCAGGAGAGTGACGATAGCGGCTGGAAGAACTACTGTGCGCTGCTGGCCTACGTCAACAACTCCGCGGTCTGGGGCCCCCAGCTCATGGGGAAGCACTACAACGATTTGGTGGATATCTTTATTGAGGCGCTGCGTGAAGCATTGCCGGGGACAGACGACGCCAACTTATACTGGTGCTACCACTACATGTCTGGCGCCATGTCGTTAACATTTGCCAATACGGGACGTATCGACAAAATGTCTAAAGGAACCTGCCGCTCCGACGATTTCAAAGCGGCCTACGACCGCATGATTCCATTTATCGCGGCCGGGTTCCGGCAGGTTTGCGTATAGGGCCTTATAACAGGCCCCTTAGAGAATCAAACCAGCGCCTGCACCACCGCGCGAATTTCGCCCGTCGACATATAACGCGGTACCGGATAGAGATTACCTGTCTCGGTGACTGCGGCGCTTACGACATCGTCGATATACTCCGGCTTGAACCCCTTGGGCTTCAGAGGCATATCCATGGAAGCCCTCAGGTCTTTAATGGCCTGAATAAACTCCACTGCCAATTGCGTGTCTGACGCTGAACTCTCACCAATGCCGGAAGCCCGTGCCAGATCGGCCAACTTCTCGTGAACGCAACCACCATAGGCGCTAACTACTTCCGGCAGTACCATGGCGTTGGCGACTCCGTGAGGTGTCTCACACAAGCGCCCCAGCTGGTGCGCAACACCATGAACATAACCCAACGAGGTGCGAGACATGGCGACTCCGGCATAGAACGCAGCCAGAGCCATACCGTCGCGGGCCTCCATATCATCACCATCGTCATAGGCGCGTTTGAGGTATTGAAACACCAGTTTGGTGGCGGTCTTTGAAAGATTGTCGGCGTTCTCGTTCTTGGCAACCGTCAGATAACTCTCAACGGCGTGGGTCAACGCGTCCATACCCGTAGCCGCTGTGATCGCAGGCGGCATGCCCTTCATGATTTCTGAGTCCAGTGCCACGTACTGCGGCGCCATCTTGGTATCAACGATCACCAACTTGCTGTGGGTTGCTGGATCGGTGATCACCGCTCCCACAGACACCTCGGAACCAGTGCCTGCAGTACTGGGTACTACGAACTGCACTACACCAGCTTTTTTGAATTTCTGGATACCATCGAATTGCTGCAGCGTTCCCGGGTTGGTATGCATCATGGCGATCATTTTGGCGGCATCGATTACCGATCCTCCGCCCACAGAGATTACCGCTTCGCAATTCTCTTTCTGAAACAGCCCCAATCCTTCTTGAACCTGTGTAAATTCCGGATTTGGCAGCACACCATCGTAGATAACGAATTCCACGCCACTCTGCATCAATTCTGCCTTGATCACATCGATCGCGCCGAGCTTGTGTAGCACTTCGTCTGTAACGATTAGCACTTTTTTGTAGCCCAACACCGCCACCTGCTCACACAGGGATACTGTTGATCCCCGCCCTTTGAAGACGATAGGCAGTTGAATTGGCAAGAACTTTAGTAGCAGGGAAACTACGAAACCTTTGAGTCGATAGATCAGATTCATTTTTTATTATCCTGGGTCGTTTCTCTCAACCGGCAGTATAAACGGCTCGCGACATTGGGTTTATTCCCAATCAGACAACTGCCGGTTTCTTCAACCGGATTGAGCGCGCGCTACCCTTCTTCTTTCTCCCCCCCCGTCAGCCCCGCGAACAAGCTGAATTGCCGAAGGCAAGAGGGGGTGCCCTGGGGTAAGCGGGAAACTCTTGAACTTGGTAGGGTGCTGGAGGAGGTCCCCGCTTTCGCGGGGATGACTGGTAAGGGAATAACGATAGGAGGAGGAATCACAAAGAAAATCACACAAAATAGCCGCTACGGAGATAAACAGCCCGGCTTGAAAATGGTAAAGTTCACCCCATGACTTCTTCACTGCTTCCCGAACGTCCCCTGCTGATTTCCCCTTCCCTGGCCGCCACTATTGGCCTGGAAGAGGCCACGCTGCTGAGTGTGCTGGACGACCTCACCCGCTGCATCACTGGCGTCAACAGCCAGGGACAGGTGTGGTACGAGCTCTACGCCCAACAGTTGGCGCCAGCACTGCCGTTTTGGAACGAACACGACATACAACGTGTTAGCCAGAGCCTGCGCGCCAAGGGAATTGTATTGCTGCACTCTGCTCCCTATGCAGAATCCCAGCAGATCATCTTTGCCTTTAACGAGCGAACGACGACGGCAGCACCGCAAACTGCCGCTCCAAGGCAGGGCTACACCCAGGGAACCACTCTGATCCCCCCCAACTGGCAACCTGATTCCGAGACTCTGGCGCGCATCGCCCAGCACAACGTGCCCGAATATTTTATTCGGGAGCAAGTGCCGGAATTTGTGACCTTCTGGCGTGAAAGCGGGGAATCCCATCGCTCCTGGGGCTCAAAGTTCTTAAAACAGGTGCAGCGCAACTGGGCACGACAGCGCTCTCACGATGCCTGGCACGATCAACAAAAAGACACTGACACACAGATGCACAGCAGCTGGCAACCCAGCCAGGACGCAATGGACATCATGACGCGCCAGGCGGGCATCAATCCCAGCTTTATCGAAGACGCGATTCCAGAGTTTATTCTCTACTGGAGCGAACGCGGAGAGAAATCCCGCACCTGGAATACCAAGTTTATTCAGCATGTGCGTCGCCAATGGGCGCGCTTTACCGCTGCGGTAGAAAACAATACCGAACCCCGCCCTATACCGGACAACTGGCAACCCGGCCAGGATGTCTTCGATATACTGGCCATGGCCAATATCGACGTGGATTTTGCGCGACAACTGTTGCCTGAGTTTGTTATGTTCTGGCGCGACAGCAATCGCCTGTACGCCTCCTGGAACACCAAATTCCTGCAGCACGTCAAATACCACTGGGCTCAACGGCATGCGATAACCCGAGACAGCATTACTCAAGACAAACACAGCGGCTCACCCGCACATACAGGTCTGACCCATGAAGGACAGCAAGCAACTGCTCAATCAAGTCGAACAAAAGATCTCTCAATCAGCCAGCAGCTCAATGACCGCAGCTGGGCACTCTGAGGATCCACAACAGACGCATCAGCGCCAGGCGCCATCCAACGAATTGATCGACGCTATCAATCAGACTTTTGAGTTGTTTCGCATCAACTTCCACAATCAGTACTTCAGTGCTTTTGGCAAAGTGGAAACTCTGAATCAGGCCAAACGCCTGTGGCTGGAAACCCTGCAACAGCGCTTTAACGCACTGCAAATACTGCAGGGCGCCAAGCGTGCAATTGAAGAATGTGAGTACTTGCCAACACTGCACCGCATGATAGAACTGTGCCAGGGCAGCGCTGCCAGTCATGGCCTGCCAGAAGCACACAGCGCCTATATAGAAGCTTGCCAGGCTCCATCCCCCAAAGCGCAATTTGCCTGGAGCCACCCTGCGGTGTATTACGCAGGCCGCGCCGCGGATTGGTATATGCTGGGCAACAGCACCGAAAAGGTGGCCTACCCCATTTTCCGCGAGCACTATCAAGCCATTTGTGAAAGGGTGATGGCAGGCGAAAAACTGCCAGCTCCCGAAGTACACAAACTGCCAGAAACCATAGAACACCCGCTCAGCAAAACCGAGAATCAGGAGCGCCTGTCCGAGTTGCGCCGTCAGCTGGATCTCTAATGTCTAATACACAACTGCCTCGCGCACAGCAATCCAGCTGGCTGGGTTACGGCTTCCTGGTGTACGTTTTGTTGTGCCTGTCACTGAGCATCAGCCTGATGCATTGGCGAGACACGAAGCCACCTCAATTCAGCAACAGCCCTGTTCCGCTAGCTCCAGCCATGCAAGCCCGCGAGACGCCAGACTTCCGTGCCATTGCCAACGTGCAACATAAAAAGGCGCAGTTCTTCGAATTTATTGCCGAAGGAGCACGTCAACAAAACCTGTATCTGGCGCGACTCCGCCAATGGCTGGTGAATCAACAGCAACGCCAGCAGGCAGGACTCAGCGTTGATGAGACAACCATCGCCAAACTGGCAACGCGTTACAGAGCACTAAGGGGAACCAAGACCGAAACACTAAATCAGTTGTTGCTACACGTGGATGAAATTCCGTTATCGCTGGTACTGGCACAAGCAGCCAATGAATCGGCCTGGGGCACATCACGCTTTGCCATTGAGGCCAACAATTTCTTCGGACAATGGTGCTTTAGCGCCGGCTGTGGCGTGGTGCCCAAGCATCGCCCCCAAGGGGCCAGCTACGAGGTAAGG
>JALUYN010000305.1 GCA_027012915.1 Cellvibrionaceae bacterium | reverse complement strand
TGGCACACACTGATCAAAACCCTGGAGGTTTGCAGCCATTTGTTTGCTAGCCTGCAACAGCGTCCACAAACCCGTTACAGCAAGCTGAATACCCGCGATGCCCATCGAATTCATCAGGCGCAACAAATGCTGGTCGCGGATTTTCAGGAGCAAATTAGTCTGGCTGAGATTTGTAAGCAAGTGGGCCTGGGGCGCGACAAACTGCGACAGTTGTTTCAACAGGTGTACGGCACCACGCCTTATCAGTATTTTCAAGAACAGCGCATGCACGAGGCCCATCGTTTGATAACGCAGCAACACCAAAGTGTGATGGAGGCAGGGTATCAGGTGGGGTACAGCCACATGGGGCATTTTTCCCAGGCGTTTAAGAAACAGTTTGGGTATTTGCCGAAGGCGGTTAAGCACTCTGCTTAGACAAACAAAAAAGCCCTCGTGATGAGGGCTTTTGCGTATAGTTCCAAGTGGAAAAAACTGATGCCAAAATCGTCCCGATGTTTCGTGGTAAATGGCGGATACTCCATGGCAATAACATCTATGGCGGGTTTGGCCATAACTGTACCGCAAAAGAAAAGAGCCAGAAGTGGAACGAGTGATTTCATGAGTACTTATAAGTGTGTCTATTGCTACCATTCTAGCCAAGGTGATGAGTGTATGAAGAGATTGAACGGTAAGATTTGTAAACGGTGAACTGGATGCCCGATAAGTTCTACTATAGCGCCCCCGAGGGCAATGCGCCGCAAGTGATTCGCGGAAAATTGTCCGAGCTTACCAATCTCGCCTATTCGGTTCGGGACGGACAAAATCTATCGCAGGAACTCTATTCTTTTCTGTGTCAGCTAAAGGCGCTAGAGCACTATGCGGAGGCGGGCGATGGTTTCCTTACGCGCTTGGAGAACGATCTCTATAACGCTTGTGATTATTGGGAAGACATTTATCGCTACGATGACTGCTGGCCGATTATTCGAGAGAGCTGGGAATCTTCTTAGCTGTGTTTGTGCGCGCAGCTTTCGTACAATAGCGGCAGTATGTAATAACGGAGTAAAGTCATGGCAACTGCATCGGCGCTGCACATTTTGGTTAAAGAGCGAAAGTTGGCCGAAGAACTGCGCAAGCGCTTAAACAAAGGTGAAGATTTTGGCGAGCTGGCCAGGAAGTACTCCACCTGTCCGTCCGGGAAAAACGGCGGCAATCTCGGCGAATTTCAACGTGGTGATATGGTGAAAGCGTTTGACGATGTGGTGTTTAAACGCTCGATTCTAAAAGTACACGGGCCGGTTAAGACCCGCTTTGGTTTTCACCTGATCAAGACTTTGTATCGATCCTGAGCAGGTTTCCCTGTTGAATGTCTGGCTGTGTATTCCAGGGAGACCGCGCACTCAGACAAGTGTGCCGCTGTGGTAATCGCGAACGGCTTGCTCGATTTCGTCCGAGTTGTTCATGACAAAGGGGCCCCAGTGAACGATAGGCTCGCGCAGAGGGGTTCCGGCCAGTAGCAGTAACCGAGTGTTCTTATGGGCTCTCAAGTGAACGCAATCGCCACTGTCGAGCAGTGCCATGTGTTTTTCAGGGATCGATTGTTGAGCCTCTCCGCTGACAACGTCAACTGCGCCCTGATAAATGTAGAGTAGGACCTTTTTGTCGCCGTCCAATTTCAGTTTGAGGTCCTCACCCTTGCTTAGATGAATGTCGTACATGATTGGGGCAGTTGCAATGCCTTGTACTGGTCCCTCTACTGCAGCGCTCCATTGATCTCCTTGCCAATATTGCAGAGAGCCGGCGATGACTTTGATCTGGCTATTGTTGTGTACACCAATAGCTTTGATGTCCGCTGGCTGGTATTCGCGGTAGTTGGGAGCACACATTTTGTATTTGGCAGGCAGGTTTACCCACAGCTGAAACCCGTGCAGGCGCCCGGACTCCTGTTGTGGCATTTCAGAGTGCAGAACTCCTCGTCCCGCGGTCATCCACTGCACGCTCCCGCTAACCAGTTCTCCGGTATTGCCCATATGATCGCGGTGCAACATTTTTCCTTCGAGCATATAAGTGACCGTTTCAAAACCGCGGTGGGGGTGCTCTGGAAAACCGCCGATGTAGTCGTTCGGATCTTCGGACACGATTTCATCCAGCATCAAAAACGGGTCCAGCAGGTGCATCCTTCCAGAAAAACTGTTGCGGTTAATTCGAACGCCATCACCGTCAATTACAGAATGGGCAGGCCATAAATCCAGGACGCTGCGCGGTTGAGTTTGTGTGGGTGTAGTCATGGAGTGTTACCTGTATTCAGTGTTATACGAACAGCTGGTTTCGATTGTGAGGCTGGTCATAATTTAATTTCGGGCCCAGTGGCACCACTCG
>JALUYN010000304.1 GCA_027012915.1 Cellvibrionaceae bacterium | reverse complement strand
TGCCATTATCAATATCGCAGATATTCACGCAGCCAAGCCTCTGCGAGAACACACCATCTACTGCATGGCCAAAGCCGCCAATGTCATGCTGACCCAATCTCTGGCGAAGGAGCTGGCACCTCATATCCGCGTAAATGGTATAGCCCCGGGTGCCATTCTCTGGCCAGAGAACGAAGCCGAGCTGGATCAGGAAGGCCAACAGAAAATCCTCGATCAAGTGCCCCTGCAGCGCCCTGGCACCCCGGATGACATCGCCGCTACCGTATTGTTTCTAGCCCGCGACAACCGGTATATCACCGGACAGATTATTCCCGTGGATGGCGGCCGAACCCTGGGGCACTGACCCCTCTCAAACCCGTCATAGAGCAAGCCACAGGCTTGATTTAGCTCAACACCCAATCCCCACGCTTTTTCCATACTGAAGGTGTCCCTGTGGGGCACCCGAAACGTAACGGAACAACGAAGGAGGTTCGTGATGAGCTTGATTCCCCGTAATTCACTGTTTGATTTCGACCACTTTTTTGATCACTTTTGGTCGCCCGCAAGCCAATCTGACGACGGCAACCTGAGCACATTCGCACCCAGAATTGACGTCAAGGAAAAAGGCGACAACTACGAGATTACCGCTGAACTCCCTGGCGTGAAAAAAGACGATATCAAGGTAACTCTTGAAAACGGTGTACTTAGTATCGAGGCCGAAAGCCGCCAGGAAGACAAGGAAGAGAAAGACGGCAAGGTCATTCGCCAGGAGCGCCGCTACGGCAGATTTATGCGCAGCTTCAATGTCGGTAGCAACGTCACCGAAGCTGACATCACAGCCAACTTTAACGACGGCCTGTTAACCCTGAGCGCCCCCAAGCGCGAACCAACCGAGCAACAGCGCAGTCATATTAATATTGGCTAAGCTTATATAAACAACAGAGGCCTTGCTGAGAGCAAGTGCTTACATTCACAATCAAAACCGGGCGCCAAGCGCCCAACAGTTAGGACGCCCACATGACCGAAGAGCAAACCAAAACCAGCCTCCTGGAAAAGCAAGCCAAACTGCAGCAACGTCTCGATGCGATCAAAAAGGATCTGCAACAAGAGCACAGCAAAGACTGGGAAGAGCAGGCCCAAGAGCGTGAAAACGACGAAGTACTTGAGGCGCTGGCTGCCGAGGTTTCTGAAGAACTGAAACAGATCGCCATTGCCCTGAACAAAATCGACAGCGGTGACTACGGCATTTGCTCTGGGTGTGGCGAGGACATAGCAAAAGAGCGACTGGAAGTATTGCCGGATGCGGATCTATGCATCAACTGCGCGAATGCGGCTTAACACACATCTGGTGCTTTCCCGCAGTGGGCGCACTCGTCATAGAACAGTCATCCCGGCCAGCGCCGGGGTGACAGTTCTTTATAGACCGTTATTTGCAGACCGACGAAGTGGTTGGCGAGTTACGCCTGAGAAATGCTCCTTCCCTGCCAGGTGAAATCCACGGGCCATAGTTTCTGCGCCTGATCGTACGCCTGCCACATTGCCAGATACGAAATCTTCTCCTGAGGATGTAAAGCATCCGGCACAATATCCGCCATCGGCTTCAGTACAAAGGCATTCTGCGTAATCTCATCCCTTGGCAACTCCACACCATCGACACAGCCCACAAGTTCATCGTAGCTAAGAATATCGATATCCAGAGTCCTGGCACTGAACTTGGGTCCGCCGCGCTGCCGACCATTGGCGTCTTCAATGGCTTTAAGATGCGCCGACAAATCCCCTACTGACTGCACCGTGGTCAGCCCTACCACCAAATTAAGAAAGTGGTCTCCGTCAAAACCCACCGCCTCGCTCTCGTAAACAGGAGAGATTTGCAGATCGCCAAAGGCCTGCTGCAATGCGTCCAAGGCCGCCGATAAGTGAGTGTAGCGATCAATATTGCTACCCAGGCTTAGTAACACGTGGGCCATCAGGGCTTTTCTCCGCGTTCAATAATCAAGCCGACATCCTGAGAGCCACGCAGAGCACCGGGTTTACTCAAGCGCAATCGCACCCAGGCAACGTCGAATTCCTCACGAACGATACGACACACCTCTTCAGCCATTCGCTCCACCAACAGAAACTCGCTGGCTTCAATAAAACTGATCAGACGTTTGGCCACGGATTTGTAGTTGAGAGCGTACTGAATATCATCAGTAGCCGCCGCCTGGCGAATATCCGATGACATTTCCAGATCCAGACTGACGGTTTGGCGCACCTCCCGCTCCCAGTCGTAGATCCCGATAACAGTATCAATACGTAAATCCCGAATAAAAACGATGTCCATGGCAATACTCTAGTTCTTTTGGATGTGTTGCTTGTGTTTGCTTCAGTGAAGCTAG
>JALUYN010000303.1 GCA_027012915.1 Cellvibrionaceae bacterium | reverse complement strand
CGACAAAGCACCAACGGATGAGCTAAAAGAAGGGTTTCGCATTTTGGCTCTGCATAGACAGGGGGCCAAGGGTGATCCCAGTTTTAATGCCTGCCGCGAAACCGCCCGAGAGCTGGTTTATCACTATAACCTGATTGCGTTGGACCCAGATCATGAGGACATTCCAAACCGTCTTGCCATGATGCGCCTGGTGGCCAATCATCTATATCTGTTTGTCAGTGGTAAAATGGAAGTGGCAGGACTTGGAGAGTTTTGTTGCTCTTCCAAACCGATCCGGTTAAATTCCATATAGAGAGTAAGACAAAAGGATTCTTATTATGCCAGACGTTCGCGGTTGCCATTTCCCCGAAGACCTTCTTTATGATGTGGAAAACCACATTTGGGTAAAAGAAGAAGGCGGTGGTAAAATCAGGCTGGGCATGACCTCGGTGGCTACGGCCATGGCAGGCCAGTTGGTTGCTTTTACGCCTAAAAAAGTTGGCCGCAAGGTCAAGGCCGGGCGTTCTTGCGCCACCGTAGAATCCGGTAAATGGGTTGGCCCTGCCAAGTCGCTGGCTGGTGGGGAAGTGCTGGCCTCAAATGAAGCGCTGGTTTCTAACCCCAGCCTTGCTAACGAAGATCCCTATGCAAACTGGATGGTGGAAATTCAGGCCGAAGATTGGGATGACATTAAAGGTAATTATGTTTCCGGTGCCGATGTTGCGGCGCCATATGAAACCAAGATGGAAGCCGACGGCTTTGCCGGCTGCGAATAAATACATTTGCGCTCATTTTGTGATCGCTGATTTCAACCTAACCAGGCCGTCCGACAATTCTGCGCCAATTGATTTATCAATATGATAAATTTTGAACTGCTCGATATAGTGATCCAGATTGATTGCCATCATATTAGTCGCGGTTGATACCAAAGACGTAGGCCGAACCCGATTCGTTGCCTTTGTCGTCATTTCGAGTGGCCCCGACCAGTGCGGTGTCGCCGAAGATCGCAACGCTCCAACCGAAGACATCATCAGCCGCGCCATCGGCAGCGGTAAGCTTGGCCTGATGGCTCCAGATATTACCGGAGCGTGTGAATACATAGGCTGAACCGGAATTGTCGCCCTTATTGTCTTGAAACATGGCGCCAATCAATGCGGTGTCACCGTCAAGGGCAACGCTGCGGCCAAACCTGTCATCCTCTGCACCGTCATGGGCAGTGAGCTTGGCTTGCTGGCGCCAGATTGTCCCGGTGCGGATGAATACATAGGCCGAACCTGCATCTATGCCCATTACGTCGTCGTCGTCTCTGCGGGCCGAAATTAAGGCGGTATCACCAGACAGGGCGACCCTAACGCCGAAGATATCAGTCTCCGCGCCATCCGCGGCGGTAAGTTTGGCCTGCTGGCTCCAACTGCTTCCAGAGCGGGTGTAGACATACACCGCGCCCGCATTAAGGGCTTTTTCATCATTCAGATCAGCTCCGACCACAATGGTGTCACCAGAAAGCGCGACGCTGATGCCGAACACGTCGCCCTGTGCGCCATCGGCGGCTGTAAGCTTGGCCTGCTGTTTCCAAACCGTCCCGGACCACGTGAACACGTAGACCGAGCCAGAGTCATCGCCCTGGTCGCCATCATGTGGTGCCCCAATGACGAGGGTATCGCCGGAGAGCGCAATGCTCTGACCGAAGGCGTCGCCATGTGAGCCATCCGCAGCAGTAAGTTTGGCCTGCTGGTTCCAATCGCCCCCGGAGCGGGTGAAAACATAGACAGATCCAGAATTATCGCCCTTATCGTCATCGCGCATGGCGCCAATCACAGCGGTATCACCGAAAAGCGCAACATTGCCACCAAATGTATCGTTCGCCGCTCCGTCAAGGGCAGTGAGCTTGCCCTGCTGGCGCCAGATATTACCGGAGCGGGTGAACACGTAGGCCGAACCCGCATCAACACCCTTCACGTTGTCGTCTTTGAAGGCCCCAATCAGTGCGATATCGCCGAAGGTCGCCACACTGTAACCAAAGAAATCGCCCTGTGCTCCATCATCGGCCAGAAGTTTTACCTCCGCGGAGGGCATCGCCACACAAGCCGACAAAACAACCAATAACAGCGGGCCTGCAAAAGCGGGTATGTAACGTTTTCTATTCGAAGACAGACTAAAAAAGGTTTTCATGTTCCTGTCCTCGTATGAGAAATTGAAGTGCTCCTAGAAAACTGGACGATCTACCAATATGTACCTGTACATAGATTCGGAGGCCAGTTATGCCAAATGAAAGGTTCAAAGATAGACACCTTCTTTCTAAATACCACGACGTGTGATGCCAAATTAGAGAATTACATTACACTCCCAGCATAGCATACGTTTGTCGTCCCTAAATT
>JALUYN010000302.1 GCA_027012915.1 Cellvibrionaceae bacterium | reverse complement strand
ACTAAAGACAGCAATATCTACAAAATCGTTAATCAGCTTGAGATTGAAGGTGGCTCTTCACAAGGGCAGGGCGAACTGCGCATACCTGACGGTATTCTTTATATCAATGGCTTACCTATAGTGGTGTTTGAGTTTAAAAGTGCGATTCGTGGCGAGGAAGCAAGCATTCACGATGCTTACGTGCAACTCACAACGCGATACCGCAGAGACATCCCCCAGTTGTTTATCTACAACGCGCTTTGTGTCATTAGCGATGGTGTTAATAACAAGATGGGCAGCTTGTTTGCGCCTTACGACTTTTTCTATGCTTGGCGAAAGGTGACAGGTAACGAGTCGATTGAGAAAGACGGTATCAGTTCATTGCATACACTGTTGGAAGGCTTGTTTGATAAAGCGCGTCTTCGTGATGTGATACGTAACTTCGTATTCTTTCCTGACACCTCAAAGCATGAGGTGAAAATTGTCTGCCGTTATCCGCAGTATTACGCCGCCAGAAAGTTATATCAAAACATTAAAGAGCACCGTAAGCCAATAGGCGACGGTAAAGGCGGTACTTACTTTGGAGCAACGGGATGTGGAAAGAGCTTTACCATGCAGTTTCTAACCCGCTTGTTGATGAAGAGTGTTGAGTTCGAAAGTCCAACGATTGTGCTGATTACTGACAGAACCGATTTGGACGACCAGCTCTCCCAACAATTTACCAATGCGAAAGGTTATATCGGTGACCAAACCGTTGAGTCGGTAGAAAGCCGTTCTGATCTGCGTGCTAAACTGCAAGGCCGTAACAGCGGCGGTGTGTTCTTAACCACCATCCACAAATTCACCGAAGATACCCAGCTATTGACCGAGCGATGCAATGTGATTTGTATCTCAGATGAGGCGCACCGAAGCCAGACTAATCTTGATCAGAAACTTCGCATTGTGGAGAAAGGCCCTAACGCTGGTGTCAAACGTACCTTCGGCTTTGCCAAGTATTTGCATGACTCGTTGCCTAATGCCACCTACGTGGGTTTTACAGGTACGCCGGTAGACGCCACCTTGGATGTCTTTGGTCAGGTAGTCGACAGCTACACCATGACAGAGTCGGTCAAAGACGAGATCACCGTTCGTATTGTGTATGAGGGTCGAGCCGCCAAAGTGGTATTGAACAACGCCAAATTAGAAGAAATAGAAGCTTATTATCAGCAATGCGCCGAAGACGGTAGCAACGAACACCAGATTGAGGAAAGTAAGAAGGCTTCGGCGAATATGACGGCTATTTTGGGTGATCCTGATCGTATTGAAGCTCTGGCAAAAGATTTTGTGGCGCATTACGAGCAGCGACTATTAGAAGGCTCAACCATCAAAGGCAAAGCCATGTTCGTGTGCAGTAGCCGCGAAATCGCCTGGCAGTTCTATCAAGCACTGAAAGACATAAAGCCCGAATGGTTTGAAGTATTGGAGTGCGAAGCAGGCGCAACACTGACCGAACAAGAAAAGAAAAAGATTAAGCCAATAGAGCGGGTAAAAATGGTAATGACCCGTGGTAAAGACGATCCTAAAGTATTGTGGGATTTACTCGGTACTAAGGAAGACCGTAAAGAGCTTGATCGTCAATTCAAAAATGAAAAGTCCAATTTCAAAATCGCCGTTGTGGTGGATATGTGGTTAACCGGTTTCGATGTGCCATTTCTCGACACGATTTACATCGACAAACCCATACAGCGCCACAACCTGATCCAGACTATATCTCGTGTTAACCGCAAATACGAAGGCAAAGACAAGGGGTTAGTCGTTGATTACATCGGTATAAAAAGCCAGATGAATAAAGCGTTGGCTCAATATGCCAAGACAGATGAAACCAATTTTGAAGATATCGCCCAGTCTGTCGTGGTGGTGAAAGATCATTTAGACCTTCTTGCCAAGCTGACCTACGGCTTTGATGCCAGCGACTACTTTACTGGTAAACCTATTGCTCAGTTAAATTGTTTGAATAATGCTGCTGAATTCGTGCTACAAACCAAAAAGCTAGAGCATCGGTTCATGGCATTGGTGAAACGATTGAAAGCAGCCTATGACGTTTGCTGTGGTAGCGAGAAACTTAACCAAAAAGAACGAGATCTGATCCACTTTTACCTTGCAGTGCGTTCCATCGTATACAAGCTAACCAAAGGCAATGCGCCAGATACCGCGCAGATGAATGCCAAGGTGCGCGAAATGATTACCGAGGCATTAAAGGCTGATGGCGTTGAAGAAATCTTTAAGCTGGGGCAGGGACAGGACGGTATCGATATCTTCGACGATGATTACCTTGCCAAGATAGAAAAGATAAAGCTGCCTAATACCAAAATACAGTTACTTCAGCAGATGCTGGCAAAAGCCTTGG
>JALUYN010000301.1 GCA_027012915.1 Cellvibrionaceae bacterium | reverse complement strand
GATCGGGAGGGCGAGGTACTTTTTCATTCGGATGCTCCGATTATTCTGAATTAGACGCCGTTTCGAGGTCTGACCTCAGTGATGCTCCTTTTACGCGTGAATAGTGTCTTGCGGTTCAGCATGGTTCTAGCGGTGCTGATTTTCCACGCCAAGATGAACTTTACTGGTGAATGGTTGCGAATCTCCCCGGAAATGTATCCCTTTATGCTCTTAGGCAACCTGGCCCTTGCAGCGTTGCTGATAATGTTTTGGATAAGCGGCCGCCAGTCTCCGCCAAATACGTGTTAGGCTCCGCCGAATACCGAAAAGCAAACGACTGGAGTGGCGTACCTGACATGAGCAGTGAAGACCTCAATCAAGTAATGGAAATGGATGGTGAAGAGCGGTACGACTACTTCCTGAGCCAAGTGGCCGAGGAACGGGAAATCTGGATCCTGGTTAACGGCCAGAGCCAATTCCTCAAGATCGCCTCGGACGATGGCGATGTGGAATACCTGCCCGTGTGGCCGGCTTCGGCGTTTGCCGCCGAGTACGCCAACGGCGGCGATGAGCTGACGCCCCGCAGTATTTCACTGCCGGACTTCTTCCGGAAATGGGTCCCCGGTTTAACGAAGGATGGCCTCGATGTGGGTGTATTTCCCGGCCCTGATAAAACGGTATGGATCACCGAACCGGCAGAGCTCAAGCAGGATCTTCAGGACGTAATGTCTGATTTCTAGTACAGTTTTCATCGCCTGGCCGCTTTGGCGAGACGAGTAATATGAAGCGCTGCTTGATTTCGTCTGGTCTGCCCTGATCATTTATCTCAGTACACAATCTGAGGGCAATCAATCATGACTGATATCCGACACCTGGTCTGTCCCCACTGCCACAAGGTAAATCGCGTGCCTGCGGATAAACTGTCATCTGGCGGCAATTGCGGCGCCTGCAAACAGCCGTTGTGGCCGGATCAGGTTCTGGAACTTACAGACCAGAGCTTTGCTAATCATACCGGGCGCAGTGATCTGCCGGTGCTGGTGGACTTCTGGGCGAGCTGGTGTGGCCCCTGCAAAATGATGGCGCCTCAGTTCGAACAGGCCGCGAGAGACTGGCGGGGCAAGGTACGTTTTGCCAAGCTAAATACGGAACAGGCCCAAGGCCCGGCCAGCCAGTTTGGCATTCGCAGCATCCCTACCATGATCCTGTTCCAGAATGGCCGGGAAGTGGCCCGCCAGAGCGGCGCCATGAATCAGGCGCAGATCAGCCAATGGCTGCAGTCGAAGGGTATTCGCTAGCCTGATAAGGCTGTTTATTCGCTGGCCGGTCATTAAAACGCCACAATGGCTGAGGCCCTGCCATTGCAGGGCTGAAGACACCTATCCGAGCTGTTCCCACAAAGTTATCCACAGTTTTTGTGGGTAAAGCTGACTTTGCAGCGACATCGACTTTCTTATGGTATGTAGCCAGAATTCGAGCCAAACTGTCTGTAACTCGAAAGGCAGAGTCGGGCAAGCGACGGCCTTACCCGGTTGATCACTCCAACGAGGACCGAATGAGAGCAGTCCTGTTTATCATCATGGCATTCTGGTTCCTTCCAGTTTCGTCCCAAACGCTCAAGATTATGGGTTCGGACGAGAGCTTTCTCCCGTTTTATTACGGCAATGATCTCAGCGAGGGCATTCTGGTCGAGGTGATCAATGAATTCACCAAACAGACCGGTATCGCAGCCGATTTCGTCCCGATGGCGCGTAAACGCCAGGCCTGGGCTCTGGAACGAGGACTGGCCAACGCGGTTTTCGCCAACCCGCTATGGATGCCTTTGCCGGACCAAATGCACGCCGTAGGGCCGTTGTTAACCTGGCGTGACCGCGTGTTCGCGCAACCTGGCCGGCGCCCGGACTCCTTCGATGACCTCAAGGGAGGTATCTGTCTTCGCAGATGGTTTGTCTACAGTGATGGGCTTGAGGGGCGGATCGGGAGCCATCTGGTGCGCCATGACGGCTACAATGCCCAGCAGATGCTGCAAATGTTTTTGCGCAAACGGTGCGATTACATCGTCATGAACGAAACGGAGTTCCGGTTTCTTGCACAGCTGGGGGACGTAGATCCGGAACCTTATAGCACGGAACTGATAGACGCCGAGTGGCCGGTCTATCTTGGGATACTTGAAAACGAGACAGCTTTAATTGAAGCGGCGGAAGCTTTTTTCTCTACCTACACGATTGACGTGGAGGCCATGCTACCCAGACTGCCACGGCCGGACCGTTGAAGAGATTGATGGTCGGTTTGTCGATACGCCAGGCATGCGAGCGGCTTTCCAGGCGTCGTACCAGAATGTCCGCTTTGCAATCTAGCCGCATCCAGGGCACTACTAAACAAAAGCGGACATT
>JALUYN010000300.1 GCA_027012915.1 Cellvibrionaceae bacterium | reverse complement strand
CCACACAATAGAGGTAAGCATCGGCGCGCCACTCCTTAGCGTTATGCTCAATGCCCCATGTGGTAATCTGTACATCCGCAGCTTCATAAGCTGCCTGTTGCGCCTGCTGCACGGATTCTTGCACTTCTTCGCCACCGCCAATCAGATGGGTGGATGCCCAGGTTAGCAAAGCTGCCACCGGATTCAGATCTGAGCCGAAGGCTTCACAACCCATGCGGGCTGCCTCAAACGGAATGGAACCACCGCCGCAGAAGGCATCGCCGACTTTCGGATGATGGCCAAAACGGCGTTGCCCCAGTTCTGCGACCAGTTCCTGAAGACTGGCCGCACTCGTGCCAAGATGGGTGTTGATCTCTTTCCATGCTTCAGCCGAAGGCCCGTCTGTCTGCTCGGGGCGTGCACAGTAGGCCAGCTTCTCATCATAGGAAAGGCGATCAAAGGCGCTGCGCATCAGCGCCTCTTTATCCGCTTTCGTTGTGCCGTGAACCCATGTCAGACGCACGCCACTGTCATCAATCCAAGGCAAGGTCTCTGTCGGGGCATACTCCAGAATAATCGATAGCGGAATCGCCTTATTACGCCGCTGCCACAAGCCATCGGCATCCATGGTTAGAATTTTCAGAAAGATTTCCCGATCCTTTTTCGGGTTCGGTGAGGCAGGCATCAACAAGCCCAGAATAGAAGCGCGCACCAGAATCAGCGGCTTGCGCCCCCACCATTTGCCCAGCCCAGTCAGTGTTTGACCCGCAACGGCCTTGCGCTCCTTGTAGCTCTCCTTGGAAATCAGTGAAACGGGGAACTGATCCTCGATGAATGTGAGTGATGTATCACTCATGCGTGCATCGGGTGAGCGGCGATAACGAATGGCCGAGGTTTTTGCTCAGCCTGCCACAGATCATAGGCACTCTGCATGTTCAACCATGAATCTGCTGAGGTCTCTTCTATCCATAGAGATAAACGCACCGCCATGTCTGGAGAGATGCGCGATTTTCCGTTAATAATTTTGGAAAGCGTTACTCTCGTTACACCAAGCTGGTGGGCTGCTTCCCCCACCGTTAAGCCCAAGCTGGGTAACACATCCTCTTTTAGTATTTCACCCGGATGGGGTGGATTAAACATGCGACTCATCACAAAACCTCCTGAGCGAACTAATGGTAATCTTGGTAATCAACCAGTACCGCATCGTCACCTTCAAATGCAAAAGTTATGCGCCAGTTCCCGCTGACCCAAATAGCCCAATGGTGATCTAGCTTGCCTTGCAATGGGTGTAATTTCCATCCTGGAATATTCATATCACTTGGTTGGATTGCGGCATCCAAACGCGCCAGTTGCCTACGCAGTTTTGCAGCATGGATCGCCTGAACTCCAGCCTTACTTCCAGAACGAAAGAACCGTTCGAGACCCTTATGACGAAAACTTTTAATCATCGGACAGTGATTGTAAATAGATAATTTACAATTGTCAATACTGTTACAGTAGCAAAACCTCTATTTGCACCAGTCACAATTAGCGCTGCATTGGCATTAATAGCTGTAACTCAAAGTCTCCGTGGCGCTTCTTCAGTGCCCCTTCGCTAATCGGGTTTTCGGTCAGGGCAAAACGGACTGCCTTACGCCATCCCTTGTTGCTCCCATTGATGGCATGGCCGGTAGATGCATTGGTCATCATGTAGAGCCACCAGCGCTCTTCAGGAGCCAAACCCAGCCAATTGCGCACAGCGGTTGGGATCAAAACAGGGTCAGCTTCTTCAATCGCCCATGCTAGCAACACCAGCTCCTTTCCCAGCCTGCGATCAACAGGTATCTGCCCACGCTTCAACCACTTGCCAACCTTGATACCCTGCGCACGCAAGCGACGGTTAAATTCTGCCTTTACTTCATCGGCAATCTCATCCCACGATGAACGAGGCAAAAACACCTTGGTCTGAGCATCTTCATCATTAAACGAAACGGCTATAACCTTTCCTTTTTCTGGAGCATGCCAATGAAAATGCTCAGATATTTCTACCTTGGCTTTTTTTGTTAACGAATTAGGCAGCGACACCAAAAAATAGTGCTCACTCATCTGCGGATCAAACCCAAAGCCCAAAGACTGAGCTTTCTTTGCTCTGCTCACTGGCTAACCTCTCCAGGCTGAAGCTTTCCTTTCTCATCTGAAATCCAGTCCTGCAAATCTTGGCCACTATTAAAATGAATAGCCTCAGTGCCTAAAAATATTTGACTTCCATCCAGCATGCTTTGCAATGCTTTCACCTTGCTTTCAAAGGCATCACCATCAAGTAAAAAGCCCTCCGCACTGGCATACTCAATATCCTGTAGCTCATCATTGGCTCGCACACTTATTGTAACACTTTCGGCACGAGCATGAAACTTCT
>JALUYN010000299.1 GCA_027012915.1 Cellvibrionaceae bacterium | reverse complement strand
GGTTTTCATGGAAAGTGCGCAACGGCGTATTCCGGTCAACTATGCGCGACGCCAGGGGGGGGGGAGTGCCTATCAAAACCAGACCTCACACCTGCCGCTGAAGATTAATATGTCAGGGGTAATCCCCCCTATTTTCGCCTCCTCGCTGATCATGTTCCCAGCTACGGCTGCAACCTGGTTCAGTAGTGCGCAACACTTGGGTTGGTTGCAGACACTGACGACCGCCCTGAGTCCGGGGGAACTTGTTTACGATATCGTCTTTGCTGGTTTAATTATCCTGTTTGCCTTCTTTTACACAGCGATCGTATTTAACGCGCCGGAGACCGCGGACAATCTCAAACGTTCTGGTGCACTGATTCCTGGAATCAGGCCAGGTCGGGCAACCTCTGAGTATGTTGATGGGGTATTGACCCGCCTAACCGGGGTTGGAGCCCTGTATCTGGCATTGGTATGTCTGGTGCCCACATTTTTGCAAACAGCTTGGCATGTACCGTTCTATTTCGGCGGTACTTCGTTATTGATCGTGGTGGTAGTGGTCATGGATCTCTACGCCCAAGTACAGGCACATCTGGTTAGCCACCAGTACGACAGTTTATTGAAAAAGGCCAATTTACGGCGTAGTTGACGGCAAATTTTGTCTAGTGTAAGAGCCTTGGGTACGGTGATGGTGGCTACTTGGGGTTTCGCAGCGAAGTTTTTTTAGTTAGAATTACGCGTTTAACGCGCGAGCAATTCATCGGAGAGAGAGATCATGGCGCGTATTGCAGGCGTGAACCTGCCGGTCCACAAGCATATTTGGGTGGGTCTGCAGAATATTTTCGGCATCGGACGTGCCCGATCCCGAATGGTTTGTGAGGCAGCGGGTGTGGATTCGTCTATACAAATTCGCTCGTTGACTGAGGATCAGGTTGAGGCCTTGCGTCGTGAGGTGGCCAAGTATGTGGTCGAGGGAGATCTGCGTCGTGAAGTCGGCATGTCCATCAAGCGACTGATGGATATTGGCAGTTACCGAGGTCTGCGTCATCGCCGCGGATTGCCCGTACGTGGACAGCGCACTCGTACCAATGCTCGTACCCGCAAGGGGCCGAGACGACCGATCAAGAGATAACGGATTCAATTATGGCCAAAACGTCTACTTCAGGTAAGTCTAAGAAAAAAATCAAACGCGTTGTTACCGATGCGGTTGCCCACGTCCATGCATCGTTCAATAACACGATTGTGACGATCACGGATCGTCAGGGCAATGCCCTGTCATGGGCTACATCCGGTGGTTCGGGTTTTCGTGGGTCCCGCAAGTCCACTCCATTCGCTGCACAGGTTGCCGCGGAGCGTGCTGGCCGTGCAGCACTTGATTACGGAGTGAAGTCCATTGAGGTTCGTGTCAAGGGCCCTGGCCCCGGCCGCGAGTCCTCAGTACGATCCCTGAATGCATTGGGATACAAAATCACCAACATCATTGATGTGACGCCGATACCGCATAACGGTTGTCGGCCACCCAAGAAACGTCGCGTCTGAGGAGATATATAAGATGGCCCGCTATCGTGGTCCCACCTGTAAATTAGCGCGTCGTGAAGGCGCGGATCTTGGCTTGAAGAGCCCAGCACGTTCGCTCGATTCCAAGTGTAGGATTGACAGCAAACCCGGCCAGCATGCCGTGACCGGGCGGCGCTCGAGAATGTCCGATTTTGCCGTACAGCTACGTGAGAAACAGAAAGTAAAGCGTATCTACGGTGTGCTTGAACGCCAGTTCAGTAACTACTACAAGAAAGCTTCCACTCAGAAAGGAAACACCGGTGAAAACCTGTTACGCCTTCTGGAGGGACGCTTGGACAATATTGTCTATCGTATGGGTTTTGCCGTAACACGTGCCCAAGCACGCCAGATGGTGTCACACAAAGCGATTGTAGTTAACGGACGCAAGGTCAACATCGCTTCTTATCAGATCCGCCCCGGTGACGAGGTGAGTCTCACTGAGAAGGCCAAGGCTCAGCTTCGTGTCAAGGAATCCATGGCCCTGGCTGACGGTATGGATCTCCGTCCAGACTGGTTGACAGTGGACAGCAAAATTTTTTCCGGTGTCGTTAAATCTTTGCCGGAACGTTCCGATCTGCCCTCTGATATCAATGAGAGTTTGATCATCGAGCTTTATTCGAAGTAATTTATCGAGGGGCCTTATACATGGCAGTCTCTTCAACAAGTGTGCTGAAGCCGCACGCTCTTCAGGTTAACCGCGTTAATGCCATGCGAGCTCGCGTGGTTGTCGAGCCGCTAGAGCGCGGCTTTGGGCATACGCTTGGCAATGCATTGCGTCGGGTGCTTCTGTCATCCATTCCCGGCTGTGCCATCGTCGAGGTCGAAATTGATGGCGTATTGCA
>JALUYN010000298.1 GCA_027012915.1 Cellvibrionaceae bacterium | reverse complement strand
AACTGTTTGTCGGTACTATTACAGCAGCAGGTATTATCTTTGTCGCGGGTTCTATGACAGTTATTGTTACGATGATAGTTATCAGAAAATTACAGTCGTGGGTCTTCGCCCCAACGCTTGAGTTTACCCGTATCCAAATCGAATAGATCCAAAACCCGCCCGACACTATGGTCAATCATATCATCCAGAGATTGCGGTCGATTATAAAATGCGGGAACTGGCGGCGCGATAATGGCCCCCATTTCAGATAGAGCCGTCATTGTGCGCAGGTGACCTGTGTGTAGCGGCGTTTCGCGAACCATCAATACCAATTTGCGTCGCTCTTTTAAAATGACATCGGCTGAGCGGGTCAGTAGGCTTGAAGTTACGCCTGTGGCGATTTCGGACATGCTACGTATCGAACAGGGTGCGATAACCATGCCCATGGTTTTATAGGAACCGCTCGAGGTGCACGCCGCCAGGTTTTTAACTGAATGCACATGATCTGCCAGGGCTTTGACATCACTGGCTTTTAGGTCGGATTCGTAGCTCAGGGTCAGCTCGGCCGACTGGCTCATGATGAGGTGAGATTCGATATCGAGATCGCGCAAAGCTTCCAACAGGCGAATGCCGTATAGGGTTCCGGAAGCGCCGGATATACCAACAATCATGCGTTTGCGGTCTGTCATAACTAAATCCATCGACGATTAAGCCGATGATTATAACCTTTGAACGCAGCAAATGCCTGCACAGATCTGCGCAGGCATTGAAGGCACTTGGGGTGTGACCTTAGTTGTACTTCTCGATTTCGTCCTTCCATTTTCGCTGGAAAGCTTCGAGCGCAGTCATATAGTCGGCTTGAAACTGCTCTTCAATATCATGTTCCAACTTAGGAGAGAGTTTTGCCGCTATGTGTTCTACGGAGTGAACTCTGTGGCCGATATTCTTCCATTTTTCCTCGAAGGCTGCCAAATTGGCGCGGTAGTCCATATGGTGTTGCTCTTCCAACTCGGACTTGATTTCGGCGAGTTTGGTTGTCACAAACAGTTCCACATGGTGCAGTTTGGCTTCGATGGTTTCTTTAATCGCGTGGCCGGTATCTTTCAAAGACATGTGTTACCTCCTTAGGCATCGAAAGTTACGGTTCTTGGGCCGAAGTCATGGATAGAAAACTATTTTTTCATGACTTCTACGGGTGCCAATTTAGGGGAAAAAATTAGAAAATGCCCCTCAAAAAACAGGGACTTTTGTTACATTTTTCTAACAATTGGCAAATTATAAGACTGATCGTATAGTTGCTGATCTATGGCTTGTGTGCTGGATGACACACGCCTTCGGGTATGTGAATTTGGTGGAAACATGCCAATCTTCAGTAGATTTGACTCCTTGTAAGTTAATTTTTGCATCGCAGTGGTGTAATAGAAACATTGTTATTACAGGAGTACGGACAATGAGTGCACAAGAGAATTTATTTGTGGTGGTTGATCCAACTGACGAGCAGCACGTTGCGTTGGAGCGAGCCATTATTACAGCAGGTCTGCGAGAGCCGAAGGCGAAGCTCTCCGTATTTGTAGGTGTAGATAATGAAGCGGTGGATACCCGCTCCAGCAACGACAATTTATTCCGCGATCTGAATTGGTTTGAGGAGCACATTCACGGACCGATCAAAGCTGCGGAATTGGACTACGATATCGAACTATCGTGGTGTGCGCAGTGGCGTATGGCAATTATTCAGTCATCCAAACACTTTCGTGCCGACTTTGTCTTCCTGCCGGTTCATCGCCGAACCAATCGCCGTCGCTTTACCTTCTCTGAATCCAAGTGGGATCTACTCAAAAGCTCGAACTGCCCTGTGGTGTTGGTTCGCCCCGGAGCTCAGGATCAGCGCAAGGTGGTTATGGCCGCTGTGAATTTTCAAGCTACCCAAGAGCAACAAAAAGCCCTCAACGCCAGAATTTTGGAGCAGGGCAAGTTGACCGCTGAAAAATACGGCGCTGATTTTCATGTGGTCAACGCCTACCTGGATTCCATGTTCTATCCTGATCGCGGCAAACTAGCCAATGAAACCGGGCTGGACGCAGAACATATTCATGTGAAACCGGGTTACACCGATGAAGTGGTATCGGCCATGGCCAAAGAGCTGGGCGCGGATATTGTGGTAATGGGCACTCTTGGTCAGACCGGCAAGAGCCGTACACGCAGAGGTAACACCGCCGAACGGGTAATTGCCGGTTTGGATGTTGATGTGATGGTGTTTAACTGAAAGACAAACCTGGCGGCCAACCTCTGACATCTAGGGCCTGTTAACACTAATTCTGATGCTTCTGTTGCGTCTCAAATCGCGCCAATCTAGGCGCGAGAAGCGAGTTTAGTGGTTCTAAACGAGCGACGAGCAACA
>JALUYN010000297.1 GCA_027012915.1 Cellvibrionaceae bacterium | reverse complement strand
TGCCGCTGGCTTTGAGCCAGTTTTGCAGCGCGCTGCTGGCCCAGCTGGCGTCGCGGTTTGTATGGCACTGGTTGCAGGCATTGGGGACGCCAAATTCTTCGCTGAGGTCCGGGCGCGGGATGCGCAGGCTGTGATCGCGGCGCGGGTCCACCACCATATATGTGGTCTCAGGCATATGGCAGTTGATGCACTGTGCGCCGCTGGAGTCGTTGGGGTGATGGTGGTGTTGTGGTTGGTCGAAAACCTCTGGGTTGTGACACTGAGCACATACTGCGTTGCCCTCGGCTCTTAGTTGCAGGCTGTGAGGTTCGTGACAGTTGCTGCAGACCACACCGCGCTCGTGCATCTTGCTCTGGGCGAAGGAGCCCAATACGTAAACTTCGTCACGAATCTGGCCATCGCCGTGATACAAGGGTTCCTGCAGCAAGCTAAGGCCATGCCGCTGATGAAACGCGGTGGGTTCCGTGGGCGTGTCAATCAGGCTGCGACGTGCGTGGCAGCTGCCACAGACATCCAGTTGCGGGTGTGTGGTTTGCGTTGGTGACGCTGGACTGGCGGTGGCCTGATCTTGCGTGCGCAGCCATTGGGTTACCGGGCTCAGATCGCTTTTAAATCCGGCGTGTGCGGGTGCTGATATCGAACTGATCTGCTCTGTACCGGTCCATTCCACGTGACGCTTTCCCGGGCCATGGCAGGATTCGCAGGCCACATTGATCTCGGACCAGGTGGTGTTGTAGCTGTCTGTTTTGCTGTCGAAACCACGCTTTAAATTGGTGGAGTGGCAATCGGCGCAGCGGTTGTTCCAGTTCTGGTAGGGGCCGGTCCAGTGCAGGGTGTCGTTGGAGGGGATGGCCTCATTGGGGTACAAGTGAAACCAGCGCTGGCCGCCCTCTTCCCGGGGCCTGGAATCCCAGCTGACACTCAGTGCCTGCAGGCGGCCGTCGCCGGTGGGCAGCAGATACTGCTGCAGTGGATAGAAGCCAAAGGTGTAGGCCACTTTAAAGGTTTGCTGCTCTCCTTCGGCGTTATCGGTGGTGACAAAAAAGCCTTCGCTGCTTTGGGTAAAGCGGGTTTTCTCACCGTAGTGATTAAATTCACTATCGTTGAAATCGCCAAGGACCGACTCTTGGGTGGCGGGCTTCATGGCCCAGTCGTGGTGGGAGTCCCGCCATAGTTGGTATTGATCCTGGTGGCAGCCGGCGCAGGCCTGACTGCCCACATAACCGTCGGCGTCGGCCTCGATTTTGGGCAATGAGGCCGCAGCAGTGCTAGCTGTAATGGTCAGAATTAAGGCGATAATCAGTGTCATAAACATGCAGCCTGCTAGGGCTTAGGTCCATTCGTCCAAGGGTTCAAATGAGTCTCGCGAACCTTAATGAGAGAACTGGGCTGACGCATTTGCTCGATGCTGCTTAGTATGCGAGACCGCAGTTGCGGTGAAGGCTTCTCTGAATCGGGCATACCATAGAGTTCGGCAAGCAGTGCGTCCAGTTCCGGGGTAGTGGGTTTCGGACATCCGCCATTGCTCTGGCGCCAATCGTAAAAGCGATACCGAATCTGGCGGGCATGGTGGTGTTTGATGCTATGACGCATTTTTAGGTAACGCCCGAATTCAGAATCCAGCGTCTCTTTCCACCACGCTCGCCAACGATTCGCCATCGCGATGCTCACAATGAGCAACAACAGCCCGCCGGCGATTGTCCATCGCTGTATCTGGCTCAGTTGCATAAAGCGATGAGCCAAATCATCAATGGTGCGGCTCAGGCTGTGCCTCAGTACCGGTTTTGCTGTTGGGGATGCTTCGATCATCAGTGTGTCGCCGGGCAAGCTCCGACTTTGCCATTGTTTCAGGTCGGAATCCCACCACTGAAAATGCAACTCCGGCAATGTGTATTGGCCGGGGCCCGTGAAGGTGTAACTGCGGGTCTCGACGCGGGTACCAGTGGTATCGCCGCGGTGGTGGTTATCTTCCACTCGTGGCGGTTCAGATTGCTGGCGTGCGCCGGGCAGGTTGGGCCAAGTCAATGCTGGAATCAGCATGCCCATGGCGTCCTCAGCGCGTATTGTGACGCGGCGTTGTATGGCATCGCCGGGTTGCAGCTGCCGATCTGCTTTGATGATGCGCTGCTCGATATGTACCTGCGAAGCACTGAGTACTCGATGAGTGGAATTGGGAGGAATATCGGAGCGGTCGGGCAGAGGTTGAACCTGAAACAGCAAAGGATTGCTGCGCAAGCGATGTGCCTGAGGTTCGCTTGAACCGGGTTGTGCAATCTGGACTCTGACCTCGGTACTGGGAATCACAAAGCGGCCGGAACGCTGGGGATAGAGTGTGTACTCCCAGCGTTGCACGGTATAGCTGTGGCCGCCGCGCCGCTGAG
>JALUYN010000296.1 GCA_027012915.1 Cellvibrionaceae bacterium | reverse complement strand
GCTCTATCTGCCGCCATATTGAGGCCAATCCCCACGTACCCAGCTATATGATCGAACAGCATATTCTGGGGGTTTCCCGCGAACAGATCGCCGGCTGGCTGATGCGTCTGTGGAATATGCCTGAAGAAGTAGTCGCGGCTTTGCAACATCAGCATCACCCGGAGCACGACGGTGAGTTCAGTGGTTACGCCAAGATGTTGTTTATCGCCCAACGACTGTTGCAGGACAAGGGTATTGGTCAAGGTTCACTGCTCGAAATACCCAACTTTGTATTCCGCGAGCTACACCTGAACAAAGACAAGGTATTGGGTACGGTAGACAATATCCTCGCTTCATCCGATGATCTTGGCGCAATTGCCGAGCAGCTGAACGCCTGATTCAGATCATAAGCAGCGCAACACAAAAGGGGCCTCTACCAAGGCCCCTTTTTTATGATTATCGCTCAGAGCCCTCTGCAGCGGGGCCGCGCTGTGAAAAGGTTGCTTCATCCCAGGAATCCTCGCTCTTGGCCACGGTTAAGCTGACCATGGAATCACCCGTGACATTGACCGCGGTGCGCATCATATCCAGCAGTCGGTCGACGCCAATAATAAGGGCGATCCCCTCGACGGGCAGACCGACTTGTTGCAGCACCATGGCCAGAGTCACCAGTCCCACGCCGGGGACTCCCGCCGTTCCGACTGAAGCCAGGGTGGCCGTGAGAATGACCGTCAGATAGCCTCCCAGGCCAATATCCACTTGGTAGGCCTGCGCGATAAAGGCGGTCGCAACACCCTGCATAATAGCGGTGCCATCCATATTGATGGTGGCACCCAGTGGTACGGTAAATGAGGCAATGCGGTTATCCACACCGAGATTTTTTTCCACCGTACGCAAGGTAATTGGAATGGTGGCGTTGCTCGAGGCGGTACTGAAAGCGAAGATCACCAGATCTTTCAAATGACGGAAGAACTGCAGTGGACTGACCCCGGCCAAGATACGCAGTAACAATCCGTAGATCACCAAACCATGCAGCAACAGAACCAGCACCACGGTGAAGAAGTACTTGCCCAGCTCGAGTATGGCGCCAGCACCGAGACCCGCAAACAACTTCGCCAGCAGACAGAAGATGCCGTAGGGCGCCAGCTCCATGAGGATCTGCACCATCTTCATAATGATGGCGTTCATATCTTCAAACCACTGACTGACGCGGGCTCCAGTCTCACCGCTGGAGGCGACAGCCACCCCCATTAGCAGCGAAAACACAATGACCTGCAACATATTGCCATCGGCCATGGCTTTAATGGGATTGCTCGGGAAAATATTGACCAGTACTTCTTTCAAGGCCGGCGCTTCCTTCGGGCTGAAGGTCGTCGCTTCCCCCAAGCCAATACCAGCCCCCGGCTGCATCAGATTGCCCATTAACAAGGCCAATGCAATCGCAATACCGGTGGTGAGCATATACAGCACCAGAGTCTTGGCCGCCATAGCCCCCATGCGGGCGTTGCCACCCAGCTGACTGGCACCACACACGAGCGAAACAAACACCAGGGGCACGACCAACAGCTTTAGAGACGCGACAAAAATGCGCCCGACGGTGTCGAAAATGCCGTAGACCACAAACTCATCAAGCCAGGCGTTGACGCTGACGTTGAGCCACTCCTTGCCCAGGTTCAACAATACACCCACCACCAATCCGGCGATCATGGACAATAGAATACGCTTGGTCAGACTCATGTTTGTCACTCTTAAATTACTTGTCGGCAAAATACATACACAAAAAAACGAAAGCCGTAGCTTTCGTTCTTCGCGTGTTACATCGAAAAATCAGATCAGGGATTTACGGCGTCTTTCAGCGCTTTACCCGCTTTAAAGCCCACGGAATTGCTGGCTGGAATATCAATCGCTTCTCCGGTCTTGGGGCTGCGACCGGTACGCGCAGCTCGGCGCCGTTGAGAGAATGAGCCAAACCCAACCAGATTAACTGACTCGTCTCGGCTCAAAGCGTTGGTGATCTCTTCGAAAATTACAGCCACAATGTCATTGGCTTTGGCCTTGGGCAGATCAGTTTGTTGTGCAACGAATTCGGCCAATTCTGTTTTGTGCATGGAAAAATCCTTCTTGTAGCAAAGACGGGTTATACAGCGCCTGTCGTGTTTTTGTTATTATCCGCAGCCATTAAACCAAGAGCACCGGAGAGGGTAAAGACATTTCCCGCACCGTGTGGCCCCCTTAGCACGTCACGAGAGCATCACTTGAAAGCAGTTCCCGGCCAATACCACTCACCGCAATGGCAGCCCTCTGTTGCCTTGTTGGACAGAGTCTCTGCCACGCTAAAGCAATGGCTACTGGACAAGGGATCTTTGACCCGACGCCTGACCAATCTGTACCAGGGGCAATTCTACGTGGAGG
>JALUYN010000295.1 GCA_027012915.1 Cellvibrionaceae bacterium | reverse complement strand
AACCGGTGGTGTATATGCGCAGCGATTGTCATATCTGCCAGTCAGAGGGGTTCGCTGCAAGTAGCCGATTAATATTGTCTTATGGTGTCCGGGAAATTATCGCCACACTCAATGTGGTGGATAGAAAGGCACTAGCCAAAGATTGTGTCGGTCTGTCTAAAATTGCCTTGAAGCGGTTGGGAGTTCTCGAGGGGGACTCAATAACGATTGCTCATGCACCGGTTAGAGAATCCTTGACGTTTGTGCGAAAGAAAATATTCGGGCACAAACTTAGTGACGAAGAAATCACGGGCATAGTTGAGGACATTAGTGCTCACCGTTATTCCGATATCGAAATCGCCAGTTTTCTCAGTGTTTGCGCAGGCAGTCGACTGGATGTTGATGAAATCATTGCTTTAACCCAGGCAATGGTAGCTTGTGGTAAGCGCTTGGAGTGGCCCGACTCGGCAATGATACTGGACAAGCACTGTATCGGCGGGCTGCCGGGGAATCGCACGACGCCGTTGGTTGTCTCCATTGTCAGTGCTGCAGGGCTGTCTATACCTAAAACATCATCGCGGGCGATTACCTCTCCAGCTGGTACTGCCGATACGATGGAGGTTCTGACTAATGTCAATCTCAATATGACCGAAATTCAGGCGGTCGTAGCGCAAACCCATGGCTGTCTGGCTTGGGGCGGTGCGGTAAACCTGAGTCCGGCTGATGACTTATTGATTCGCATTGAACGGGCATTGGACCTAGATGGTGAGGGACAACTGATTGCTTCGGTGTTGTCCAAAAAGATTGCAGCCGGCTCTACCCACGCCGTGATTGATATACCGGTTGGCGCCACGGCGAAAGTACGCTCAATCAAAGAGGCCGAGCGATTATCCTCATTGTTTACACAAGTGGGAGGAGCCTGTGGTATCCATATTCGTTGTCTCATTACCGATGGAAGCCAGCCGGTAGGCTGGGGCATTGGGCCAACGGAAGAGGCACGGGATGTTCTAGCTGTTTTGCAAAATGATGTTCACGCGCCGGATGATCTGCGGGAGCGAGCTCTGTATCTGGCTGCTCAACTATTTTCATTGGCTCACACCGAAACAATCGAGCAGAGTATGGCGAGAGCTGTGGATATTCTTGACAGCGGTAAGGCCTGGAAGCAATTTCAGCGAATTCTGGAGGCGCAAGGTGGGATCAAAAAGTTACCCGAAGCCCGCTATCAGTATACTGAAGTTGCGACCACGGGCGGCATAGTACTGTCGATTGATAATCGCAAACTGGCACGGCTGGCCAAACTGGCCGGGGCTCCTGCGAGAGCGGCAGCGGGATTGCGGCTACATAGGCGGGTTGGCGAACGGGTGGCGCAGGGAGGATCCCTCTTTACTCTGTTTTGTGAGACAGAAGGTGAGCTGCAGTATGCGCTCGCGTACTATCAGCAAACTCGTATTTTTGACATAAGGGAGACGCAATGACGGGTATTATTACTGACGGTGAGCGGACGCCGATCGTTTTCAGTTTGGAACAGCACCCTTTAACGGATGCTCTGGTTAAGGGACTCTCAGCCAGCAGGGGGACTTTTGAGACCCGCCAGTTTCCCGATGGAGAGTCCTACCTGTGTATTACTTCTGAGGTAAAAAATCGCCCCTGTATAGTAGTGGTGGATTTGGCTCAACCGAATCATAAGTACCTGCCGTTGATGTTTCTGGTGGAGACTCTTCGAGAGCTGGGAGCAACCCAGGTTGGTTTGGTAGCACCCTATTTGAGTTATATGCGTCAGGACCGGCGTTTCGTTAAAGGGGAGGCAGTAACGTCAAGAATTTTTGCCCGCTCGCTGTCTCACCATATCGACTGGCTTGTCACCGTTGACCCACATCTCCATCGCTATCATTCATTGGATGAAATCTATTCAGTACCTAGTCGTGTGGTACAGGGGGCTGAAGCTCTGGCGAAGTGGCTGAAACACCGAGAAAATCTCGTGTTGATAGGTCCTGACAGTGAAAGCGAGCAGTGGGTATCTGGTATTTCGGCTTTCAGCCAACACCCCTATGTCATTGGCTCCAAGAATCGTTTTGGTGACCGCTATGTTGAAGTCACACTGCCAGATATTGACGATTTTCGGGGGCGTACGGCGGTCATTATTGATGATGTAATTTCCAGCGGACAGACAATTAAAGAGTGTATCTTAGCTCTACGTTCGAAGGGGATTGAAAATATTCAGTGTGTGGCAGTGCACGGGATATTCGCTGATGCCTCTGACCAATCGTTGATGTCCGCTGGACTTGATCGGCTGGCAACCACAAACACCATTCCCCACAAATCCAATAGCATTGATATGACCTCCTATTTGGTCGGACCAGTGTTCGAAATGCTGCAATCATCGGAAGCTTAGGTATGAGAATCTCTTTTCTCGGCG
>JALUYN010000294.1 GCA_027012915.1 Cellvibrionaceae bacterium | reverse complement strand
TGCAGAGTTTGCAGAGCGGCATCGCGCAGAGCTTCAGGAGCTACAACGCCATCAACCACACCAGCGTCCAGTGCTGCTGCAGGCTTTTGTTCTTTGCCAGAGGCAATCCACTCGATAGCAGTGCTTGCACCCGCTACGCGAGGCAGACGTACAGTACCACCCCAACCTGGGATCAGACCCAGCTTAACTTCTGGCAGACCAACTTTTGCTGCAGTGCTCATTACACGGTAGTCACACGCCAGACAGAATTCCAAACCGCCACCCAGAGCGAAACCATTGATAGCAACAACAACAGGAACGTTCAGCTCTTCCAAACGGTTGTTGTTTTCATTGTTCAGGTTATCAACTTTGGCATCAGGGCCTTGTTTGAACATCTCTACAAATTCAGTGATGTCGGCACCAACGATGAAAACGCCTTTACCACTGGTAGCAAGTACACCTTTCAGATCTTTGGTGTTTTCCAGAGCAGTGATCGCTTCACTCAGCTCGGATACAGTCTTGCTGTCAAATTTGTTCACTGACTCGCCTTGCAAGTCAAAGTTAAGCTCTGCGATGCCGCCGTCAAGCATTTGCACCGTAATAGCATTGCCTTTAAATATCATTTTCGACCTCTTACAGTTCCTAGGGGAAATCCCTAGCGCGCAACTATTGCCGTTTTAAAGTGTGAAACCTATAGCCAAACTGTGATTTTATGCTGACAAAACCAACCACGTATGGCACAGGAGCGCGCCAGTATAGCGATTTAAAACAAGCGTTTGAATAGAGATGCCCATTCAAACAGGAAAGAGCCTACAGAGTATAGAGCGGCCCGGGAGAAATTGGGGGTAATGTCGAGCCATATGCCGTCAATATGGGAGACATCGTTAGTGACTTGGAAAGCAGGGAGTTACACCTGTTCATCCGCAAATATGAGACAGCCTGCCTCTACCAAACTACACAAGGCATCGGAATCCATTTCATCAGTCAAAAAGCACTTCAGATCCAAAGCTTCGTCGGGATAGGAATCTGCCAAACAGCGCGCCAGCTGCTGTGAGGTCGCGTATTCAATACCATCGGCGAACAGAATCTGCCGACTATAGGCGAATCGCGACGAAGGGTTCTTAAGTACAATTTCACCAGCCGCTATTTTTTCTCGCCAATCTCCTTCATTAAACACGCAAAGCTCAAAGTCGGAGTACTTCCTTTCCGTTACATAACCTCCTAACCAGCGTCGGATCATTTCCTGATCAGAGAGTGCACTAACAAGCATTCGCTGCACCTTTTCTACTGCGGTATCCGGGATCTCGCCAGTATTGGCCATCAGCGAATCTTGAGTGTCGATATAGCGGTCATCCTCCAAGAGTGACGACATGGCTTCGGTGGCGATTCCGTCAACAATCTCACGCACGCCTGGCGCCCTAAAACCAACCGAGTAGGTCATACTGTCAGCAACAGACACGCCGTAATGGGAGTGCTTCGCCGGAATATACAGCACATCGCCGGGCTCCAGTATGAATTCGTGGACGGCCTCAAACCGCTTGAGGATGCGTACTGACGTATCTGAAAGCAGCTCGCTATGAGATCCGCAGACTTCACCGACCTGCCATTTTCGGCTGCCCACCCCTTGTATCAGAAAGACGTCAAAGAAATCGTAGTGCTGTGATACGGTGCCGCCCACGGGCGCGTAGCTGACCATAATGTCGTCGAGACGCCAGCTAGGCAGAAAAGAGAAGTGATTCAGGATTTGACGAACATCGGGCACCCACTGATCAACCGCCTGCACCAACAGTGTCCACTGAGTTTCAGGCAGAGTAGAAAATCGCTCCTCCGGAAATGGACCAGACTCCACAGACCACTTATCGGATAGCCCCCGGATTATTCGAGCCTCCACGCCCTCTTCGCAGGCCAGGCCCGCCAGATCATCAGGCTCTAGCCAATAGGGATCGGAAAAAGCCCGGCGCAGAACACAGGGCTTTTTCTGCCAGTACTCCTGCAAAAAGTTTTCGCTATCAAAATTATCCAAGTTCTACTTTTCCCAGGGAGCAGCAAGAGCAATGAATGAATGCACGGCGTACTATTTAGGCTTTACCACACGAGTAACATCACGCATGGTCACAAACTCCTCAGCGGCCGTAGGGTGAATACCGATGGTCTCATCGAAGTTTGCTTTAGTAACACCGGCCTTCATAGCAATTGCAATACCCTGAATGATCTCACCTGCGTCACTCCCCACCATGTGGCACCCAAGCACTCTATCCGTATTGTGGTCTACAATGAGCTTCATAAATGTTCTCTCATCAAGACCGCTAAGGGTGTGCTTCATGTGCTTAAAGTCCGCCGTATAGACATCAAGATCGAAACCCTGCTCCAGCGCCTGCTCTTCACTCAAACCTACGGTGCCGATATTTGGCTGACAAAACACCGCCGTGGCAATATTGCTGTAGTCCAGTGTTTTAGAGGGGCCTTCGCCATAGAGATTGTGTGCCAGCACCATACCTTCAGCCAATGCCACAGGCGTCAATGCCATTCCACCGATAACATCCCCTAGAGCATAAATACTCGGCTCCGTCGTCTGATAACTATCATCAACTCGAATAAATCCTCGGTCATCGAGTTCTACATTGGTATTTTCCAAGCCCAGGTTTTGAATATTAGGGACTCGTCCTGTAGCAGCCAGCACGCAATCAACAACTTCTTTGCTACCGTCAGTGAGCTCTACTTCCAATCGTCCTTCCGCAGTTTTCTCGACGGCTACAATGTTGGTATTGAAGGTCAGCTGTATACCTTTCTTGTCCAGCTCAGTTTTGACAAATTCCCGCACTTCGTTGTCAAAACCTCTCAAGAACATAGGTCCGCGATAGACCAGGTTGGTATCAATCCCAAAGCCCTGGAAAATGCCGGCAAACTCAACGGCGATATATCCGCCGCCAAGAACTATTGCTTTCTTAGGCAATTCGGGCATATCGAACACCTCATTTGAGGTGATGATGTGCTCTTTCCCCGGTATGTCTGGCACCATTGGCCAGCCACCTGTAGCAATCAGAATCCGCTCGGTCGAATAGGTTTTGTCGCCGACCTGAACGGTGTGAGCGTCGACAATTCGCGCACGCCCCTCAATTAACTCAACCTCAGCACTATTAAGAATGTTTCGATATATTCCATTCAACCTACTGATTTCTTTGACTTTATTATCTCTCAATACAGGCCAGTCGAAATCAGCTTCAGGGATATTCCAGCCAAAACCAGCAGCACCCTTAACTTCTTCATGCACATGGGAGCCATAGACGTAGAGCTTCTTGGGAACACAGCCGACATTGACACAGGTGCCCCCCATATAACGATCCTCGGCAACCGCGACTCGAGCTCCTTTTTGAGCAGACATACGGCTCGCACGAACACCACCAGAACCAGCTCCAATAACAAATAGATCAAAATCGTACTGTGACACCTGGGTTCTCCAATTAATCGGCTATTTGAAGGGAATCATTCTAGGGGAACAGACGTCGTTTGTCCGAAGAATGTCACTATGGAGGCTATAGATTAGTCTTATGAAACTAAACAGATCGATTAAACACTTATATCGATATGGGAATTACTTTCGCGATCAGAAGCGCGCCGCCCCCTCCCACTGCGCAGATCAACCAACACCTTTTCTTCATTGTGACGCCGATCTTCCTTGCGGCGATCATCTTTGGGGGGCTGAACAACATTAGGTAAGTTCTTTGATATGAAGGAATCACGATTACCCACGCGCTTGGCGGCGCCGGATTTTTTTGCTTTGGTGGTGACCGGTGCCTTGGTCAACGAATGAATATCGATCATAAAGCCCCCTATTTATAAGTCCGACCACTGCAGCTATGGTCGGATTAGCTATTTCAAACTTACACTTTGAACTGAGTCGCCACTGTACTTAGTTGATCGGCAAAGCCTTTAAGTGAGCCACTCAGATCAGACACCTTGGAGGTGTTCTGATCAGCCAACTGAGAGGCGTCACGCATGGTTTCAGCTTTTTCTTTAATAGAAACGGCAAAGGCTTTCTGGTGCTCCACACTCTCAGCGATCTCCAGACTGTTCTCTGTAATTGATGCCACCTTGGTAGTAATGCTCTCCAGTGAAGCACCAGTTTCTCCAGCCTGCTCAACGCTATTCTGAGCCTGTTGCTTGCCCTGCTCCATGACGGTTACCGCAGAACGTGCCGCCGTTTGCAACTGTTCAATCACATTTTGGATTTCAAGAGTCGATTCCTGAGTGCGCGATGCCAACGTGCGCACTTCATCTGCTACCACCGCAAACCCGCGCCCCTGCTCGCCCGCTCGCGCCGCTTCGATCGCAGCGTTCAGAGCCAAAAGATTAGTTTGCTCCGCGATTCCCTTGATGACATCGAGAATACCCGCAACGCTTTCTGTGTCAGACTCGAGCTTGATAATAACTTCCGCTGCCCTTTCCACCTCGGAAGCCAGCGCGTTGATAGAGCTGACCGTGCTATTGACCACAACCAGGCCTTCTTTAGCATCTTCATTGGCATCCGTAGAGGTTCTTGCAGCACTGTTAGCTTTGTCACTCTCATCAGAAACACTAACCAACATATCTTCCATCGCGGACGAAATGAATTCTGAAGATTCCCGCTGCTCGCTGGAGATAACGGCGGTCTCGGTAGAAAGGGAGCTGAGCTCATTCGACGCATTACTCAGAGGAGTAATTACATTCACTACATCGCCAATTGTACCCTGAAGTTTTTCGACAAATACGTTGAACCAAGTTACCAGTGTGGCCAGTTCATCCTTGCCTTTGTGATCGATGCGTCGGGTCAAATCACCCTCACCCTGGGCAATATCTTTCAGAGACGAAACAATTTTATCTAAGCCACCGGTAATAACCATGATAATACTAAAGGATATAGCAACCGTAAGGGCCACAGTGACTACACCTATGATAATGCCCAGTTTCAGGTTGTTTTTCTCTGTTTCAATCGCTCCCACGACGGTTTCAGAAAACACTTCGTGACTGCTAACGTTAAACGCCTTAAGGGACTCGGTTAACTGATCAAGCAGGCGTTTTTTATTCTCTGCCACCTGGGCAATCTTGCTGAAGTCCATGGTCCCATCGATCATATCCTGAGTCAGTTTGAATGAGATAGTCGCAAACTCGTTCAAAGTGCTCTGAATATTGGAGATGTCCGAAGCCTTATTAGGCAATAATTCCTTCTGCTGCTCCAGATTGGTTTCAACCATTTTAGCCATCTGCTTGGCGTTATCGAGCATATCCTGCTCGCCGGTACTAGCAGCATTGGTCATCAGCTCATTCATTCGCTCGAGCATGACAATATTACTCTGGGCAAGCTCAAGTACTGGAAAATCGACGTTTTTTATGGCGTTCAAACGATCGATATTGCGGTTACCGGAATTGATGACAACGAGCAAGAAGACAAGAAATCCCAGAGTAGCGACGGCGGGGATTAGACTTATCTTAACTTTCATACTGAGGCTATTTAACCAGCTCATTTATGTCTCCAAAACAACAAAAAACGTGTGTACACCCTTAAGAATAGTCAAAATCGTCCTTGTCGCTACTCAAACTGGTTGACATGTCCCTTCCGGGCACGATAGAGAAAATTGTCCTTAGATCACTATCTCTAAGTATCGGCACGGCAAGACCAAGCTTTAAGGCTTTATTCTAGCGGTTGAGCCAGTCGAGCTTGCCTTGAAGGGAAACAACGCTGCCAACAATAACCAGGGTCGGAGCCCGAAATTGCTGTTCTACAGCAAGCCTCGGCAGGGAATCGAGGTTGCCTACTGCAACCCGCTGCTCGTCGAGCGTGCCCTTTTCAACGATCGCTGCGGGCAATTCCCGGTCTGCGCCATGAGCCAATAGCTGTGAGCAGATATTGGGAAGCTCGGACAGTCCCATATAGAAGACCAGAGTCTGGCCTGAGGCCGCAAGAGCTTTCCAATCTTGATGCTGATACTTGTCTTTCAGATGCCCGGCGACAAAACGAACAGATTGGGCATGATCGCGGTGGGTCAGCGGTATACCAGCATAGGATGAGCAGCCTGAGGCAGCCGTGATACCGGGTACCACTTGGAATGGCACGTTGGATTCTGCCAACAGCTCAAGCTCTTCACCACCGCGCCCGAAGATGAAAGGATCTCCGCCTTTGAGTCTGAGAACTCTCAAACCTTGACGCGCCAAGTCTACGAGCTGCTGATTAATTTCAGGCTGCGGCACAGCGTGGTCAGAGCGGCGTTTACCTACGTAAATACGCTCCACTCCGGGGGGCACCAAAGCCATTACCGCACCGGAAACCAGGCGATCATAGAGCACGACATCGGCTTGCTGGATTAGCTTCAATGCTTTGATGGTAAGTAACTCCGGATCACCAGGACCTGCACCTACCAAAAACACTTGTCCCGGCAACTTATCCTGGGCCGCCAGATCGAGTTGAGAAGAAAAGCTCTGCTCGGCCTCCTCGATTCGCCCCGCGAGCACTTGATCACGAACCGGGCCACTAAGAATGTGCTGCCAAAAACCTTGCCGCCGGACCTTTCCACGGACAGCGTTTCTTACTTCGGCTCTTTTCTGCTCCGCCCACCGACTCAAAATACCGATCTTACTCGGCACAAAAGCCTCTAATTGCCTTTTCAGATAACGGGTGATGGTCGGTGATTGACCGTCACTGTGTATGGCAATGGTAACCCCGTCCCGGTTGATTACAGCTGGCAGAAGCGCTGTGCCCTGCTGTACATCACTTGCAACATTAACCGGTACCCTACAGCCTTTGCACAAATCCGACACAACACGATTGGCTTGAGCGCTATCAGTCGCGGCGACGACCAGTGCAAAATCCTCGAGAAAATCCTGCTTTGCTTCCGGACCATCAGCTTCAAATTGCTTTTGCAGCCACGTAATGTCACCGCCTTTGAGCACTGATTCAAATTCAGTGATGGCCCGCGGAGCGATCACAGTGATCTTTGCCCCTGCAGACATTAATGCCTGGGTCTTGCGCCAGGCGATACTCCCCGCCCCTACCACCAAACAGGATTGCTCCTGGAGATTCAGACCGACGGGGAAATACTTCATGAAATCGACCCGTTTATGCCTGAATAACTGTGATGCCGCCCATATAAGGCTGCAATACTTCTGGAACGCGAACACTGCCATCTTCTTGCTGGTAGTTTTCGAGTACAGCAATCAGGGTACGACCTACAGCCAAACCAGAACCATTGAGAGTGTGCAAGAGTTCGGGCTTGCCGGTCTCGGCGTTGCGGAAACGTGCTTTCATGCGGCGCGCCTGGAAATCGCCGAAGGTACTGCACGAAGATATTTCACGGTATTTTTTCTGGGAAGGCAGCCAAACCTCGATGTCGTAGGTTTTCGTGGAACTGAAACCCAAGTCTCCACCACACAGAATGACAGTGCGATAAGGCAAATCCAGCGCCTGCAATATAGCTTCTGCATGACCGGTCAATTGTTCCAGTGCCGCATCAGACTCTTCAGGTTTAACAAACTGGACCAGCTCTACTTTTTCGAACTGGTGCTGACGAATCATTCCCCGCGTATCACGACCGTGGCTGCCAGCCTCAGAGCGAAAACAAGGTGTATGGCAGGCATACTTCAGGGGCAATTCTTCCTCTGTTACGATCTCATTGCGCAGAATATTGGTCACAGGAACCTCCGCGGTAGGAATCAAGTAGAACTCGCGCTCATCATTAACCTTAAACAGATCCTCTTCAAATTTGGGAAGCTGACCAGTACCGTAGAGCGAATCTTTGTTGACCATGTAGGGGACATAAATCTCCTGATAGCCGTGCGTCGCTGTATGAGTATTCAGCATAAACTGAATCAGAGCCCTATGCAGACGGGCCACCCCACCCTGCATCACAGCAAAACGCGAACCGGTCAATTTGGACGCAGTATCAAAATCCAGCCCACCCAGCTGAGCACCCAGATCTACATGATCTTTTGCTTCAAATTCAAAACGCTTGGGATCACCCCAAGTTCTGATTTCAACGTTATCGTCTTCGGTTTTGCCCTCGGGTACCGCTTCAGCTGGAATATTGGGGATGCCACTGAGCAATTCATCCAACTGCACCTGAACCCCGGACAACTGCTCTTCAGCTTGTTGTTTCTGCTGTTTAAGCTCGCTCACAGCCTGCAATAAGGGCTCGATATCCTCGCCCGCCGCCTTGGCCTTACCAATGCTTTGCGCACGAGAATTGCTCTCCTGTTGCAGAGACTCCGCCTTGGTTTGAATCTCCTTGCGCTCTTCCTCCAGGGAATTAAAGCGTTGCACATCAAATTCAAATCCTTTCTTACGAAGTTTTTCCGCAACGGCTTCTGGGTTAGAACGAATCAGTTTCAGGTCGAGCATAGTTTTAAACCATTAAATCAGTCGAAAAGTGAGTGTATAGCCAAGCCACACGGCCAAAAGACAACAGGTGACACTGGTAAACAGATAGATGACAGCCATCCCGGAATAGCCGTTTTGAAATAGAGTCAGACTCTCCAACGCAAAAGTAGAAAAAGTGGTAAGAGCGCCAAGAAAACCAGTCATTAGAAACAGTCTCGCCTGTTCTCCGAGGACGGCTTTCTCAACCACCAGTACGTATACAGCGCCAATCAAAAGTGAGCCGACAATATTGGCAG
Source organism: Cellvibrionaceae bacterium (assembly GCA_027012915.1). The sequence continues at coordinate 4,937 of JALUYN010000294.1, read as the reverse complement.
TCAGTGTAGCCACCGGAAAGCGGTGCGTGATAACCGGAAGCGTATAAAGCACTATCGCATAGCGAGCCATCGCGCCAAGAGCGCCGCCTAAAGCTACCGCTAACCAATGCATGAAAGAGCCCTATTAATGACCATTGTTCGAAAAATACGTCAGGAATCGTCGTAACGATGCCAATCACTAGCTATATCCAGCTGCCGCAAGTGCTCCAGTTTCTCGCCGATTTTGAGTTCCAAACCTCGATTCACAGGCTCGTAATAGTGAGCACTTTGCAATGCTTCGGGAAAGTAGTTTTCTCCGGCGGCGAAACCCTCTGGTTCATCGTGCGCATAGCGATACTCCGAGCCATAGTCCATGGATTTCATCAACTGAGTCGGGGCATTGCGCAAGTGCAGCGGGACCTCGTAGCTGGGCTGGGATTTTACATCCGACATCACTTGGTTAAAAGCCTTATATACCGCATTACTCTTTGGCGCTGCAGCCAGATACGCTATAGCCTGGGCAATAGCCAACTCTCCCTCGGGACTTCCCAGGCGCTCCTGTACCTCCCAGGCATTGAGCGCCAGCTGCAATGCGCGAGGATCGGCGTTACCGATATCTTCGCTTGCCATGCGCACAACCCTTCGCGCGACATATAAAGGATCACAACCGCCATCTACCATACGGGCAAACCAATATAGAGAAGCATCGGCGCTGGAGCCTCGCACAGACTTGTGCAGCGCGGAGATCTGCTCATAGAACAGATCCCCGTCTTTATCGAAGCGCCGAACTTCGTTTGCGAGCACCTCACCTAGAATTTCCGGACTGATAAAGGACATACCATCCTCTGTATCAGCTAAATCGTTGGCAACTTCCAGGATATTGAGTGCCTTGCGACCATCGCCATCGGCGGCTTGGGCTATCGTCGCAAGCTCAGCCTCGGCAATTTGTGGAGGCCTTCCTCCAAGCCCTCTCTCGCTATCGGCCAGAGCCTGTTGCAACATCCCTTTCAGATTCTCTACCGACAGACTACGCAACACATAAACGCGGGTTCGCGAGAGCAGCGCGTTATTCAGGGAAAAGCTGGGATTTTCTGTCGTAGCACCAATAAACACCACGGTACCGTCCTCAACGTAAGGCAGAAACGCATCCTGTTGAGATTTGTTAAATCGATGCACCTCATCGACAAACAATATGGTATTGCGACCGGACTGCAGCCTAATCTGTTGGGCTCGGGCCACCGCGGCGCGTATATCTTTGACGCCAGACAAAACCGCCGAGACGGTTTCAAAGTGCGCATCTGAAACCTCGGCAATCATCCGTGCCATAGAGGTTTTGCCGACCCCGGGCGGGCCCCAAAGGACCATTGAGTGTAACTGATGACTCAAAACCGCTTCGCGTAGCGGCTTACCCGGGGCAAACAAATGTTCCTGGCCAATGTATTCATCAGGGTGACGCGGACGCATCCTCGCCGCAAGCGGCTGCAGGGTCGGCGCTTGATCAAAGAGATCACTCATTGATAGATAATATCCACATGCTCAGGCGGCACAAACGAAAAAATCGCCTCATCTATTTTCTCGTTGGCAAGCACATCTTCGAAGGAAAATTCTGTTCGCTGACCTAATCGATCCCACATCACCATTGAAGCAATTCCGATCTCTGCGAACCTCAGATCGATTTGATTAAAGATCTCACTCTCGACTAACGAATGAAGGGAGAACTGATCAACTGCCGTTTGCTCCACGCTGTAGCGCCGCTTCAGAGACTCTGCATCTCCGGAAAAAAGTACAGCGGGGGTCTGCTGAGCATTTTTTGTCACCTGACTGACCGTCACCTGTTCTAGGTCCGGGTCATAGAGCCAGTAATTCTGACCGTCACTGATCAACAGCTGCGCCATGGGATCTGTCGTTTCCCAACGAATCTTACCGGGAGCCAAAATGGTAAAACTGCCAGACTGACGCTGTAACAACTGATCTGCGTCATCGTACTGTCGTTGGGAAAAATTACCGGAGAAGCTCTGTAGGTGCTGTAGCCGATCCGCGAGTGTTTTATAGGCTTCTGACTCTGTGGCAAAACCGAGAACCGGCAGAAATACTGCCACAAAAAAGATCAACGCTCGCAACATTTAAGGCTGTCCTGTATTTAATGCTTGGGCGGTGCGGGTGCTAAAACCTCGCGACCTCCATTGGTGCCCATCTCACTAACTACACCGGCCGCTTCCATGGTCTCAATAAGACGTGCTGCGCGATTATAGCCGACCCGTAATTTACGCTGTACAGCTGAAATTGACGCCTTACGGGACTCCGTCACAAACGCCACTGCCTCATCGTACAATGGGTCTGATTCATCATCGCCTTCGCCACCTTCTTCACTGAGGCCAGGCACGGGTATGGAACTGGTGCTATCGTCTATGACGCCTTCGAGATAATCAGGTTCCCCTCGCTTCTTCCAATCGCTAACAACTTTATGGACTTCGTGATCATCCACGAAGGCCCCGTGAACCCGCTGAGGCACACTGGTACCAGGTGCGAGATAGAGCATATCGCCGTGCCCAAGCAATTGTTCAGCACCGCCCTGATCGAGAATGGTCCGCGAATCAATCTTTGAAGAGACCTGAAATGCCATACGTGTAGGGACATTGGCTTTGATTAACCCGGTGATAACATCCACCGATGGCCTCTGGGTCGCAAGAATCAAGTGAATTCCAGCCGCCCGGGCTTTCTGTGCGATGCGAGCGATGAGCTGCTCTACTTTTTTACCGACAATCATCATCATATCGGCGAATTCATCGATCACCACAACAATCGCCGGCAGGGTTTCCAGATCGGGAGCGGGAGCCTGCTCTTCACCCGCCATAAAATGCTCGTCGGGATTCCAAAGCGGGTCTTTCAGAGGCTCACCGGATTTAATGGCCTCCTCCACCTTGCGGTTGAAACCCGCGAGATTGCGAACCCCCATGGCTGCCATCAGCTTATAGCGACGCTCCATTTCACCCACACACCAGCGCAACCCGTTTGCCGCATCCTTCATGTCGGTAATAACCGGAGTCAGCAAATGCGGAATACCTTCATAGATCGATAGCTCGAGCATTTTCGGATCTACCAGGATAAGCCGGACTTCTTTGGGGCTGGATTTGTACAGTAGACTCAGCAGCATCACATTAACGCCTACAGACTTACCGGAGCCTGTGGTACCGGCAACCAGCAAATGCGGCATCTTCGCCAGATCCGCTGTAACCGGCTCGCCCGCAATATCGTGCCCCAATGCCATGGTCAGCGAAGACTTGGACTTTTCGTAGGTCTCCGTTGCCAGCACTTCGCTGAGACGAACAATCTCGCGATGCTCGTTAGGTATTTCGATACCAACCACCGATTTTCCGGGGATTACTTCGACCACACGCACACTGATTACCGCTAAAGACCTTGCCAGATCCTTCGCCAGGTTGGTAATCCGACTGACCTTTACACCTGCCGCAGGCTGAATTTCAAAACGGGTCACCACGGGCCCCGGGAGTACCGATACCACTTCAGCCTCAATGCCAAAGTCCTTCAATTTCAGCTCCAACAAGCGGGACATTGCCTCCAGCGATTCCTTGGAGTAGCCCTTTTCCGCACTTTTATCCGCTGGATCCAGAAGACTAATGGCAGGCAATTCACCGACCGAACCTTGATCCATATCGAATAGAGAGGTCTGCTTCTCTTTTTCAATGCGAGCCCCGGTTTTAGCTTTTTTCTGAGGTTGTTTAATCTTGGGAGGCACTTTGGCTTCGACCTTTTTGACATTCTCTTTAAATGCCACCTGTCGACTCTTCTGAACCTCTTGTTGCTGTTTAACCTCTGCTCTCTGTAACTGACGCTTACGGTTTCGCTCTCTAAGTTGCGCCACCATCTTGAGCGCTGTACCCCCGAGCCAGTCCATCAACGCAAACCAGGACAGATCAGTAAACACCGTTAAGCCAAACAGGAAAATGGCTATCAACACCAAAACACTGCCCTTGAATCCCAGAGCGGCGACTACAGCCGAAGCGACACTGGATCCCAAAAGGCCACCATTTGAAAACGGTAACGAGGCGCTTTCCAGCCCCATATTCAAAGTCGTCAAACCAGTGGCCGACAACATCACCAACACAAAGCCCACAAAACGCAGGGCCAATAAAACCCCATCAAAGGGCTTCGCAGAGCGACGGTGTTTCAGTACTACCCAGGCACGATAGGCAATCATCAGCGGGAACAGATAAGCCATATAGCCAAACAGGGAATAGAACACATCTGACAACCAAGCACCGGCAGGTCCTGCCGCATTTTGAATAGCTCCCCCGGATCCGGTTCTCGACCAGCCGGGATCCCCTGCGCTGTAGGTAATCAAGGCCAGCATCAGGTACAAACAGATCGCGACCAACCCAATTAGAGCGCCTTCGGTTAGGATCCGTATGGACAGTGGCGTCGCCAGAGGTTCCCCAGCTGGATTATTGGCAGAGTTATTGGTTTTCAAGATATCCCCAAGCCCGATGAGCCGCTAATGGTATTAATCCCACTTATTCTAATGCTGTCAGATGCTTATGTCGCCTTTCTTGAGTAAAGAATCAACTCATCTGCGTCATTTTCGCGACACCAGACGCGCGGTTGCACGATAAATCCCCCTAATATGTTTGATAGAACACTTTTACTGGGCGTTTCTCCATAAATTCCCTATGATTGCCCTACTTTTTGAATATGACACAGGACCGATCAATGAGCGACTCTCAACACCATCAGGTTATTATTCTTGGCTCAGGCCCCGCTGGCTACACTGCTGCCATCTACGCGGCGCGCGCCAACCTCAAACCCGTGGTAATCACCGGTATGCAGCAAGGTGGTCAGCTGACTACTACGACCGAGGTTGAAAACTGGCCGGGCGGCGTAGCCGATCTGCAGGGGCCTGCCTTGATGCAACAAATGCAAGAGCACGCTGAGCGCTTCGA
>JALUYN010000293.1 GCA_027012915.1 Cellvibrionaceae bacterium | reverse complement strand
GAGCATAGTGACTTTTTTGTTATTTTTGTAATTTATTGTTGTGATCTACAATTATACGAATCATGAATGATTAATGGGGCAGCTATGTCGTTAAGCAAAGTGGATTTGAATCTGTTTATTGTGTTCGACGCTATCTATCAGCAGCGCAATTTAACTCGTGCTTCTGAAGTGCTGTGCATGTCGCAGCCGGCGGTGAGCAACGCACTGGCGCGCCTGAGAGATTCGCTGGACGATCCGTTGTTTGTGCGGGCATCCGGCGGAGTGCGGCCGACGCCACTGGCGGACAACATTATTGATCGGGTCCAGGAGGCCTTGAAGTTGCTGGAGTCCAGCGTCAACGAGGGGTCGGAGTTTGATCCCTACACCAGTACCAAGACATTTCGCCTGAGCATGAATGATATGGCTGAAGCCATGGTGCTGCCGGGCCTGTTGAAGGCGTTGAAGCAAAGAGCGCCCAGCGTGGCCATTGAGTGCTATTACATTGGTCGCGCTGATCTGGAGCGGGAGCTCTCGGCCGGGACCGTAGATCTGGCGCTGGATGTGCCACTGGTTTCGGGCCCTCAGATCTGTGTAAAACCGCTGGTGAAGCAACGTTATGTATGTGCTGTACGCAAGGATCACCCGGATATCGGCGATAGCATAACCCTGGATCAGTACCTGCAGATGGATCATCTGCAAGTTTCATCCAGGCGTAAGGGCTTCGGCTTCGAGGATTACGCGCTGCAGCGTCTTGGTCGTCAGCGTCGTGTAAAAGTGCGTGTACCCCATCATCACGTGGCGCCAACGTTGCTAAAAAGCTCGGATATGGTGCTGACTCTGCCTGCCAATATGGCGCGCCTGCACGATCTTAAGGTAATGGAGTTGCCATTTACGCTTTCCGCTCTCGACTGGAGCCTCTATTGGCACAACAGTGCTGATCAGGATCAGGCTAATATGTGGCTGCGAGACTTGCTGATGGAAACGTCTTATTAGCATTTACGGGCCCTAGTGATTAGATGTATTGCTCAATAGAACTGAATCGGTATTATGGCGTTATGTGACTGCGCGTTCACGTTATATGTGTTGTGGATGCGCGGAGCTTTGGAAGCTAATGCACTAGCAACATCAATAGGCCGCAGGAGAGCGTTGCCATCAACGATACGGAACAGATCGCTGTTGAAGAAAGCCCGGGCACCAATGCTTTGATATTGTCGGGCGGCGGTGCGCGAGCGGCCTACCAGGTCGGTGTATTGACTGCTCTCAACGAATTACTTCCCAAGGATACCCACAATCCTTTCCCTATTATCTGCGGTACTTCCGCGGGCGCGATCAACGCGCTGGCTCTGGCGACTCATACTGGCCATTTCTATGAGGCTGTTGAAGACCTCAATAATCTCTGGAGCGAGTTGACCACTGAGCATGTATTTCGCACGGACCTAAAGGCACTGTTGTCCGGGGTAGGGCGCTTGATCTTGTCGTTGTTTAACCAGGGCGTTGCCCGTAGCAAATCCATTGCACTGCTGGACAACCAACCGCTGCGTGAATACCTTGGCCAGCACATCGATTTTCGACAACTGCAGAAGGGCATTGATTCTGGTGACTTAAAGGGCGTAGCCATCAGTGCGATGAACTACACCTCTGGCGAATCGGTTAACTTCTTTCAAGCCGAATCCTCCATTGATGAGTGGCAGCGCCACCGGCGCATAGGGTTGCGCAGTGAGCTATCGCTGGAGCATCTGATGGCGTCTTCAGCGATTCCGGGCATATTCCCGGCCGCCAAGCTCGGCGATCACTATTTTGGCGATGGTGCGCTGCGCCAGCTGGCACCGATAAGCCCAGCGCTGCATATGGGTGCCGATCGGGTATTTGTTATTGGTGTGAGTAACAACCGTAATCCAGTGCAGTGGAACAAGCGCCTGATGTCTGCGAAACACTCACCATCCATCGCCCAGGTACTGGGCCATCTATTCAGCAGTGCATTTATCGATAGCCTCGAAGGGGATCTGGAGCATCTGGAGCGAGTCAACGAATTGCTGTCGCGCATCCCTCCAGAGGACCGAATCTACAATGGCCATCAGCTGCGTCCCGTCGAGACACTGGTGATCTCGCCGTCAAAACCGGTGGATAAGATCGCCGGGCGCTGCGTGCGCTATATGCCCAAGTCAATACGCTTTTTTATGCGCTCTGCCGGCGGTTCGGCCAAGGGCGGTGGATCTACCACCAGCAGTTATCTGCTATTTGAGAAACCCTTTATCGATGAACTCTTCGATCTTGGGTATCAGGACACCATGTGGGAGAAGGACAAGGTACTGGAATTCTTCCGCCAATAAAGACGTTTTACAACAAACTCCTGAGCGGTAGTCGATGGAGCGACACAAAGAGGTAGCACAATGAAACAGCTTTCCGGTATAGACAATATGTTTTTGGCGTTGGAGTC
>JALUYN010000292.1 GCA_027012915.1 Cellvibrionaceae bacterium | reverse complement strand
GGAACTGCAACAGAAGCTGCTGGACGATAATCCGCAGTGGCAACCCATCTTTGCCAACAGCCAGGTATTAGCCTCGGTCAACCAGACTCTGGTGGATACCAGCGCTATGGTACAACCCGGCGACGAGGTGGCCTTTTTCCCACCCGTGACGGGAGGTTAGTTCAGTGGCAACCACACGTATTGCGGTTCAGGAAGCTGACTTTGATGTCGGTGCGGAGTACCAGGCACTGGTCGACGCCAATACCAGCGATGGCGGTGTAGCGCTGTTTGTTGGACGCGTCCGAGAATTCAACCAGTCGCAACAGGTCACCACATTGGAGCTGGAACACTATCCGGCAATGACCGAAAAGGCCCTGCACGATATTGCCATTGAGGCGCGGGAGCGCTGGGATATTAACAATCTGTGCGTGATCCATCGGGTAGGCAAACTGGAACTCAGCGACCAGATTGTACTGGTAGGCGTTACCAGCCCTCATCGCGAAGAAGCTTTTGCCTCAGCTCAGTTTTTAATGGATTATCTGAAAACGCGAGCGCCGTTTTGGAAAAAAGAAACCACAACCACTGGAAATCAGCGATGGGTCGAAGCCCAGGAAAAAGACCAAAAAGCCGCTCAACGCTGGTAATACTTCTGCTAATGGGAGGACTGTTCAGCGCCCCGGTGGTGACAACCCAAGTAACCGCAGCTGAAGTAACCGCAGCCGAAATCACCCCGCGAATCTACGTTGCCAGCGCCGCAAATTTTTACGCTCCCCTGAAAAAACTGATAGCTGACTATCAGCGGACTCAGGACGACACTGGCGAAATTCTGATTTCCACCGGGTCTTCGGGAAGCCTGTACCGTCAGATCAAACACGGCTCACCCCACCAGATCTTTTTGTCGGCCGACAGCTACTACCCCGAGCAACTGGAACTCGATCAGCTTATTGTCCCGAACTCGCGCAGGACTTATGCCATTGGCGAGTTGCTGCTGTGGCATCCGGGTGTGGAGCTCGACTCATTGCAGCAGCTGTCCGACTACGACCTGATCGTGGCCATTGCCAACCCTAAAACCGCCCCCTATGGGAAGGCGGCGCAACAGGTATTGAAGAGACTCAATCCGGCCATGCCCTGGCGCCTGATCATTGGTGCCAGCATCGCTCAAACACACCAGTTTGTTCACAGCGGTAACGCCCCGGCCGGTCTGATCAGTCGCAGTCAAATCGATCCCAACCGAACCGATGTCAAAACCATTCCCAACAATTGGTATACGCCTCTGATTCAGCAAATGATATTGACCCGTAAAGCCGAACATCATCCAAAGGCACACAAATTGTTCGCGTATCTAAGTAGCGAGCCGGCGCGACGCATCATTGAAGAAAGTGGCTACCTGCTGCCTGAAATATCCACCCCCTCTTCTGAGTCAATAGCAATACCTTCAGACACAATGGCGAGGGATGGAATGGTACAGGACAGCCATCCATGAGCGAGGGAGATATTCTAGCGCTGGGCTTGACCCTGAAACTGGCCGCCGGGGTAACACTGGTATTGATGCTATTCAGTTTGCCGGTGGGCTTCTTTCTGGCGCACTGGCAGTCGCGCTGGAAACTGCTGGCCGAAGCTGTAACCACATTACCGCTGGTACTTCCCCCGACGGTACTGGGTTACTACCTACTGGTGGCGTTTTCTCCCGATCAGGCACTGGGCCAGGCATTTTCTGGTCTGTTTGATCGCCAGCTGGCATTCAGTTTTGAGGGCATTTTCCTGGCATCACTGATCTACAGCCTGCCCTTTGCGTTGCGACCGCTGCAGGCGGCGTTCGAACAGCAAGGTCGAGCGCTGATCGAAACTGCAGCACTGCTTGGCATGAGTCCCATCAAAGCCTTTAGCCAGGTGTTATTGCCCAATATCAGTCCGGCGCTGTTGAGCGCCGCGTCCCTCACCTTTGCTCACACCATCGGTGAGTTCGGCGTCATATTGATGATCGGTGGCAATATTCCCGGCGAAACACAGGTTCTGTCCGTCGCGCTTTTCGAGCATGTAGAGACCCTGCAGTACCAGCAGGCAAATCAACTGGCGTTGACCATGTTGGGGATTGCCCTGGTCGTGGTACTTATCTCCCAATGGCTGGGCAAACGTCATGCTTGATGTCGACATCGAAGTCACAAGCCCTTGCCGGCTCAAGGTGCGCGCGCAAAGCGACAGTCTTATTACCGGTGTACTTGGCACATCGGGCGCTGGGAAAACCACATTGCTGAGAAGCCTCTGTGGTTTGCACTCCCATTGCGGGCAGGTAGAACTCAACGGCCGGCTCATACAGGGGTTAAAGACGCACCAGAAACCCATGACACTGGTGCAGCAGCACACGCAGCTGATCCCCCACTGGACGGTCCAGCAGCATATTGATAAAACCCGTCACCGCGAGTGCCCCCTCGACACCG
>JALUYN010000291.1 GCA_027012915.1 Cellvibrionaceae bacterium | reverse complement strand
AGAACAACTGATCGCCAATAAACAAACTGACACACTGGAAGCGGCGTTTATCGACTATATCAGCGAGGCCATTGAACCCCTGTCAGAATCCACAGACGCAGACACTCCGGAAATATCAGCAAACCAATCAGCCTCAGCTCGCCATACAGCAGACAACAATCGGCGCATTAGCCTGCGCCGACTGCTCGCCTACAGCTATCGCGAGTCACTGGAGATTCTTCGCGACCCGGTGCGACTGGCCTTTGCATATTTGGGTTCGGTCCTGTTTATGCTTGTGCTGGGTTACGGAATTTCGACGGACGTTAACGAAATCAAATTCGCCGTTTACGATCAGGACCGCAGTCCGGAAAGTCGCAGCTATATCCAATCACTGATCGGCACCGGTTACTTTCTGGAAAAGCCTCCCATCCACAATCAAAAACAGATGGATGACCGCATGAAGTCAGCGGACATTACCCTGGCGTTTGAAATCCCCGCGCGTTTTGGCCTCGATTATCGCGCAGGTGCGGAACCAGAAATTGCCGCTTGGATTGATGGTTCCAATCCCCAGCGGGCGGACACTATCGAAGGCTACGTTAACGCCGCTCATCAAGACTTTCTGCAGAAACAGGCAACACAGACCGGCGAGACACTGCCCGAACTGCCTGTCAAAATAGAACAGAGGTTCCGTTACAACCCCACCTTTGAAAGTATCTACTCAATCGTGCCCAGCGTACCGCCACTGCTACTGATGTTGATTCCCGCAATTCTGATGGCGGTGAGTGTTGTTAAGGAGAAAGAGCTTGGCTCAATAACCAACTTTTACGTCACTCCTACCACGCGTTTGGAATTCTTATTGGGCAAACAACTACCTTATATCGCCATTGGCTTTACCAGTTTTCTATTGCTAACCCTGATGTCGTACCTGGTGTTTCAGGTACCCATAACCGGTAGCGCCAGCGTATTGTTTGTCAGCGCGCTGCTCTACGTGGCTGCCACCACCGGTATTGGCCTGCTGATTTCGTCCTTTACCAAGAGCCAGGTGGCCGCGGTATTTGTTACCGCAATTATCACCATGATGCCCACGGTGCAATTCTCCGGCATGATGCAGCCCGTATCGACCCTGGAAGGCCAGGCACAGACCGTGGGCAACTTCTGGCCCACGTCCTACTACATGCAAGCCAGTATAGGCGCCTTTACCAAGGGGCTGGGCGCCACAGACCTGGCGATTCATCTGTTGCCGCTGCTGATATTCTTCCCTGTGCTGACACTGATTTCAGTGCTGGCACTAAGGCAGCAGGAGAAGTAAATAATGCAATCGCTGTCGAATGTTTTCTGGCTGGGTCTCAAAGAAATTCGCTCTGTAGTAGGCGATAAAGTACTGATCCTGTTTCTGATCTACTCGTTCAGCTATGGTATCTACACCGAAGCAATCAGCAGCTCGTTCGGCGTCAACAACGCCTCTATAGGCATTGTGGATGAAGATCGCTCCACACTTTCGCGCCGCATTATCAACACTTTCTATCCACCCTATTTTCAAGAACCCAAACTGATAGAGCCACATCAGACTGACGGGCTGATGGATACCGGGCAATTAATGTTTGTCGTCAATATCCCACCGGATTTTGAGCGCCACCTTAAGCAGGGGCGCGATACGGAAGTACAGGTCAATATAGACGCCACCGCCATGGGCCAGGCGGGCGTTGGAGCAGGCTATATCGACGCCCATATCAATCGCGAAGTCGGGCGCTTTCTCTACGGTTCAGATGACGCCCCGCCGGCGCCTGCCGAGGTGGTGGTCAGACGCGCTTTTAACCCCAACGGCGACTCTCTCTGGTTTGGCGCGCTGGTGGCATTGATGAGTCCCATCTCCATGCTCACCATGATTCTCACAGGCGCCGCACTGATCCGCGAAAAAGAACACGGTACCATCGAACACTTACTCGTAATGCCACTGACCGCCTTTGAAATCGCATTAGCCAAAGTCTGGGCCAACAGTTTGTTGATTCTATTGTCCGTCACCTTTGCCCTGATCGTCGTCATTCGCCACGCACTAGAAGTCCCCATCGCCGGATCTATTCCGCTGTTTTTGGTGGGCACGGTTATCTATCTGTTTTTCGCCACCGCACTGGGAATATTTCTGGGTACGGTCACCCGCACCATGGCGCAGTTTTCCATGCTGGTAATTCTGGTGATCTTTATCATTATGATGCTCTCCGGCGGGCAGAGCCCCATCGACAGCCAGCCTGAGTGGCTGCAGTACATCACCTTCTGGCTGCCATCACGGCACTACACCGCCTTTGCCGAAGATATTATTTATCGAGGTGCCGGCATCGATATTGTATGGAAGCCGCTTCTGATTATTACGCTCCAGGCACTGGCGATTTTTGGGTTTTCGCTGTTCAAGTTCCGACGTTCGATTGTTGGGTAGTCCTGAG
>JALUYN010000290.1 GCA_027012915.1 Cellvibrionaceae bacterium | reverse complement strand
ACTTGTTGGATTGCAGGGGACCGATAAAGTGCCATTGGAGCTCTGGATCAGCCAGCTCTCGCTGTTTGCCCAGGGCCTCCTGGATATAGTTTTCACCGAAGTGTTGCTGACCCAGTTCGGCCAGTCGGCGTAGGTCAGAGGCCGGCCGGGTTTTGCTGACGGCCAGCAGTTTGACCGGCCCCGAACCGGCCTGCTGGGCGGCCACCTTGATACGGGTACGAACCGTGGCCAATGCTGTGGGCTCTGGATTCATGATGCGCTGCTCTCGCAGGAGCGTTGTCGCACGCTATACTCGGCTTCGAGGAGTGTTAAGAATCGTTTTTCTGACATGGGGAGTCTGTGCATGGATATTGCCGAACTGCTTGCATTTTCGGTGAAGAATAAGGCCTCGGATCTGCATTTGTCTGCCAGCCTGCCGCCGATGATCCGTGTCGACGGTGATATACGGCGCATCAATGTGCCGGCACTGGAACACAAGCAGGTTCATTCACTAGTCTATGACATCATGTCGGATAAGCAGCGACATGATTACGAAGAATTTCTCGAAGTTGACTTTTCCTTCGAGATCAGTGGACTGGCTCGCTTTCGCGTTAATGTCTTCAATCAGAACCATGGGGCAGCGGCGGTATTCCGAACCATTCCTGCCGAAGTCTGGACCCTTGAAGATCTGGGGGCGCCCAAGGTTTTCAAGGAGCTGATCAATCAACCGCAGGGGTTAATCCTGGTCACCGGTCCTACGGGTTCGGGTAAGACCACCACTCTTGCTGCCATGGTTGATTACGTTAACAAAAACAACTACGGGCACATTCTCACCATCGAGGATCCTATTGAGTTTGTACACACTTCACAAAAGTGTCTGGTCAACCAGCGTGAGGTCCATCGGGATACCCATGGCTTCAACGAAGCTTTACGTTCCGCGTTGCGCGAAGATCCCGATTTTATTCTGGTTGGCGAAATGCGCGATATCGAGACCATCCGTCTGGCGCTGACCGCTGCTGAGACCGGGCATCTGGTGTTTGCCACTTTACATACGTCCTCGGCCGCCAAGACCATCGATCGAATCATCGACGTGTTTCCGGCGGGTGAAAAGGACATGGTGCGCTCAATGCTCTCCGAATCGCTGCGCGCGGTGATTGCGCAGTCATTAATGAAGAAGGTCGGCGGTGGTCGCATCGCTTCCCATGAAATCATGGTGGGGATCCCGGCAATCCGGAATCTGATCCGCGAGGACAAGGTGGCGCAGATGTATTCGTCGATCCAGACCGGGCAGCAGTATGGTATGCAGACGCTTGATCAGTGTCTGCAGGATCTGGTCCGTCGGGGTGTTATTGCCCGCCAGGTGGCTTTACCACTTGCCAAGAATAAGGAAATTTTCAAATCCTGAACCGGCCTGATGGATAAAACCTGTGCGGGTCGTTGTACTACGACGCGCCAAGATGATGGAGAGCCAAGCCATGAGTACGCCCGATTTCACCTCTTTTCTCAAGTTGATGGCCCACAAGAAGGCCTCGGATCTGTTTATTACGGCAGGGGCTCCGCCATCGATCAAGATAAACGGTCGCATTACTCCGATTACCCAGGTCTCCTTGAATGCCGCGCAGGCGCGCGACCTGGTGTTGAATGTGATGACCCCGGCACAGCGGGAGGAGTTTGAGAAAACCCACGAATGCCAGTTTGCCATCAGCCTGGCCGGAGTAGGGCGTTTCCGGGTTTCATGTTTTTATCAGCGCAATTGTGTAGGCATGGTATTGCGGCGCATCGAGACCAAAGTTCCCAGTGTGGATGATTTGAATCTGCCGGCCATCATCAAGCAGTTGGCGATGACCAAGCGCGGCATCATCATGTTCGTTGGCGCCACCGGAACCGGAAAATCCACATCCTTGGCCTCAATGATTGGCTATCGCAACCAGAATTCGACCGGGCATATCATCACCATTGAAGATCCGATTGAATACGTACATAAACACGAAGGCTGCATTATTACCCAGCGCGAACTGGGCATCGATACCGATTCTTGGGAAAACGCACTGAAGAATACCCTACGCCAGGCACCGGATGTGATCATGATCGGTGAGGTTCGCACTCGCGAGACCATGGAGTACGCGATCAATTTCTCTGAAACCGGGCATTTATGTCTGTGTACGCTGCATGCCAACAACGCTAATCAGGCCATGGATCGAGTTATTCATTTCTTTGAGATGGATCGGCGCCAGCAGCTATTCATGGACTTGTCGTTGAACCTCAAGGCCGTCATCGCCCAGCAACTCATCGCCACCCCCGATGGCAAGGCGCGGCGGGTTGCGGTGGAGGTACTACTAGGTACCCCACTGGTGCAGGACTACATTCGCAAGGGGGATGTGGACAAGCTCAAGGATGTCATGAAAGAGTCCACCAACCTGGGTATGCGTACCTTCGATC
>JALUYN010000289.1 GCA_027012915.1 Cellvibrionaceae bacterium | reverse complement strand
CGACGGGTATGTGAGCGGTGTTCAGTGGAAGATCGAACGCGAAAAATACATCCGTGAAAGGAATATGCGCAAACAAGACGCGCTCAATGCCTGGAACGATATGCTGACCGCCGCTATGGAGCAGGTGGAGAAGCAGGGCCTCATCGGTTCCTTACTGGCTGTTTCAGGCAGCGGCGGCGGCAATCAAATCTGCGCGACGCGGGTCGGCTCGCTGGTAGACAGCTGTCTTGAGGATGCTCTCTTTATTCCTGGTTATCTGTGAGGGGTTGCAGCGATGAACCCGTACTATGTTAAGGTGCATCGCGGGTGGCTGTTGTTTGCCGCCGTTAGTTCAATACTCTTCTCTGGTTGCAGTTCTGTTGCATCTAATGATGCCTCTTCTGTCAGCGCCATCGACCCCTTGCTTAAAGAAGTGGCTATCATCGAAACACTCGACAACGGGTGCTTCGTCATTGCGCTTGATGCGCCCGAAGAGCGCGGAGAGGCCGCGCAGCAAGTGGTTTGCCCCGTTGTTGGGGGGGCAAACCAATGACTACTCAACTTACATCACATAAGTTGCCTCTTGCGATAAAAGCAGGTCCGCTGATTAAAGGCGAAGGCCGATTTTCTTCCGCTGCGTTTAGCGACGACGGTGCCTCGATTGTCACGATTTCGGACGCCGGGTGCGATCTGTGGGATCCGCGAACGGGTCAGCATTTGAAACAGCTCACCCTAAGCGATGCAGACTATCGAACGCAGGCAGACGTCTCAAAACGCCATTACGATGCTCTTTATCCTCAGACTGATGATGAGAAAGCTGCTGCGGCTTGCGCGGTGGGCTTTGCTGATTACGCCGTGACGGCGACGAACGGTCGGCTAATCGCGCTGGGGTCCAATTCAGGAGATTTACGCGTTGTCGATCTGGAGGACGGAGCCCCTTTGTTCTTGAACGGCCATGCTACGTCGATGAATAATCATATGCATCAGAATTCCATCACGGCGATGGTGTTTGATGAAAGCTGTAGCTTTCTGATTTCCATGGCTGAAGAGGATGGCGCGCCGTTGCTCTGGGATTTAACAGCGCCGGGAAAAGAAGTAACGCGGGACGGTAAACTTGCACGGCTTTTGGATGAACCTGTTCGATTGAATGACGTAACGCCAGGCGGCATCGACACCGTAGCTTTCAGTCCAACTGAGCCAAAGTTCATTTGCACGCATCGCATAAGCAATACGGCAGCAATCTGGGAGATAGTACGTACGATGTAAAAGTTGCGCTGGTCGCGACCATATAACCGCAATGCTGCAGAAAGTAGATTCTCATAAATAGCCGAATCTAATGGTCGCGCGTCAAACTTCGAGCGACCGCTTTAGGGCGTTTTAAGCCTCTGGCGTAACGTCTCCGTTTGCGCGCTTCTTAGCCGTCTGGCGGCTCGCCAGCGAAGGGACTTTTTCGCCATAATCCGCTGTTCAAAAACAAGCACCTAATTGTCTGGTCGGCCATTTGAAGTGCTCCAAAGTTTCGATCTAATGAGGAAAGAACCTGGCTAGGTTGGGAGTTTATCTGCATTGAAGGATTATAACTTTCAGGCCCAATGGCATGAAATGCCTCTTGGGCCATATCTATTTTCATTGCCGAAATTGCGCCCAGTCAAGGGTCTTTGACCGCTTCGCGGCGCGTGTTTCACGCGCCCTTGACGGGTCGAAATTTCGGCGAAACCCACCGATATTGATATGAGCTTTATCTAGCTTATTGATTAGGCCGGATGGCACATTCCGGCAATAAGAAGCAAATGGATACAAAGCGCGGCAAAGGATTTAGGAGCGAATCCTGCAGGGCAAGATTGAAGCAGTGGCACCAAGCGCCCCTTAAGTCATTGTCTGCACATCACTTTTTTGGTGTCCTTTGTACGCTTATGTGGTGCACAGATTTTCGCGAATGCTTTGAATTTATTTAAAACGGTGTGCACCATCACGCGCCGCCATATGCCGTCATTCTCACTATTTCACGGGTCGTTTTGTTGGCAGGTTTCAGGATGAATTCGGCAAGAATAAAGAAGCTAAATATGAAAGTACGCGCAAACCTCCGGCTCGACACGAAGCTCAATGCCCAGCTCGGCCAAATTGCCAAAGAGTATGGCTGTACGAAATCGTCCATTCTGGAGACAGCGTTGCGAATATATCTGGACCCAGTCTCCAAGCAGTCTCAAGAGGACCTTGCTTTGAAGCGACTAGACCGGATATCCATACAACTCGGAAACCTAGAACGCGACCTCGCAGTTACGACTGCATCTTTGATGCCAATATATCTATTACTACCTGACGCAATTTGAACCCCATCCAAAAGGGGAGCGAGACGCCGCTGCGGAACTTGGGAAAAAGCGTTACAACCATTTCCTCCGGCAGGTTGCTAAGAGCTTGGCCAATCAAGCTCCAATGGCTGAGCAGATGCTT
>JALUYN010000288.1 GCA_027012915.1 Cellvibrionaceae bacterium | reverse complement strand
GCGAAAGGGGTTGTATCAAGGATTGTCGATACTCCGGCAGGTGTTCATTACAGGCTTGCAGCTGATAGATGGCCTGCTGACCCATACGCGATTTCAAAGTGTCATAGAGTGTGCCGGTCTCGGCGACTCCCGCGGAGTGGTTGCCGTATTCAGCAAACAAGGGCTTATTGTGCAGAGCTACGCGGGACAAGCTGTCACTGTGCAGTGCTACGGTTTCAATGGGAGATTGAATTTGATGTTTTGCCAGTTGCAGCAGCGTGAGTTCTTCAAAAATACTGGCCCGCGTATGGCCACTGGATAGTTCGACATGAATGGTGGAATGACTTTTGTCGAAGTGAAAGAAACGCCAGTGAAAACTCTCCGCCTGAAATTGGCGACGCTTTAAAAATTGCTGGAACTCTAGCAGCAGCTCGTTGACCGGTTGCTGCACCATAGCGCTGGTTTCGAGACCGCTGAGATAGTGGCGCTCGGCAAAGAAGCGTTCAGCAGGCTCGATATAGGCTTGCAAATCAGGTGCTGTGCCACGGATCTGGTCCAGCTGCTTTAAACATTCCTGACCATAACGCCTGGAGATGCTATTGCGCGGCAGAGCAAACAATTCGCCCAGGGTTTTCAGGCCGATATTGTGCAATTGTCGCAATAATTTTTCGCTAAAGGGCGATAACTCTGGCAGCTCTGCCAAAGTTATCTTTTGCAGATGCCCCAAAAATACTTCCCTGGCATTACTCTCGATGGAAGATTTTAGTTGCCAATCTCGATCCAGCAGATTGCCCTGCGGATACCAGCCCAGTAACCATGATGCCCTGGGAGTATGGGCGAGGCTTGCTACCGTATTAATCGCACGGGCTTGCAATTGTCGACGAATTTTTTCCAATAGATTTTCAAGGCCGCCAAACAGACTCAAGCAGCTGCTCAGTTCCAACAACAGAGACTGTTGCGTTTCCCAAAGGCTGACATAGGGGGTGAATTCATAGGCTTGCTGAGCCAATTGCTGTAACGCGTTGTGATTTTTCTCCTCACTGTAGGGACGAATTAGCAGAGACGTTTGTGAATGCGCCGGGTTTATTTTTGAAGGGTTTGTTCTAGTCGGATTTGTTCTGGAAATACCCACTGGGTCGGCATTGAGTTGACCCTCGCCGGATGGATCACAATTTGGCTCACACAATAACAGTGCCGTATGAATCGATGTACCGGGACTAATCCCCAGCGCATGAGCTTTATCACAGGCCAGATAAACCTTGGAATTTTTAGCGATGACTGTGGGCTGATCCAAGAGCTGGTTTTGCCCTTGTGATTCCGTTTGCTGTAATAGATCGAGTGACAGTTGTGGGAATCGCAAACTCAGCCATAGCTCATTACTCGACGATGTATGAGTAAAAGACATATGAATTACTCGGGCGCAGCGTGAGCTCTCAACTTGGATTTGAGCGGCAGCACCCGAGAGAGCCCTTGGCGTGAGGCTTTGGCGTCATTTTCCGACGGGTGCTGCGGCAGTTGTGACAGGTATACGGGGCGCTCCATGTTTGCTGCCGTCGGTGTTTCATGTGCGGTATTGAGTTGTAATTTCTGGCCGCTCCAGCCTCCGCGCTGTTTCAGAATTCTCACTGTCAGGCTATTAGCGGCGGGGCTCAGTGTCATTCGCAGAGCGGATGGCGAGGAGTGATGTTGTGCCTGCTGTGGTCGCATCAAAACAAACCAGCTTTGCCCGACGGTGGCGGCCTGTTGTAAACGCCTCAATTGTTTATTGTCCAATACGGCGTGAGTACCCCAGGTAAGCACGCTGCTGCAATGCTCCGACTGCAGACATTGAACACTGCTCCAGATCAGATCTTTGAGGTTCTTTGGATAGATCAACAATAACCGTTCCAGATCGATGCCCAGAGCCTGAAGGGTCGGAGCATAAGGCGTAAAAGGTGGGTCGATCATGGCGAACCAGCGCGACTGATGTTGCCGCTGACGCAGTGTAGGCAGCAGTAATGGCAGTTCGCCATAGCCGGGTTTGGACAGTAGCAGCTCCGTGGTGGCGGCCGCAGGCCAGCCTCCCAGGTGCAGGTTTTTATCCAAATCGGAGAAACCGCTGGGGTAGGCCGCATCCTGCCTTGGCTGGTGCCGTGCCTGCCAGGTATTTGGAAGCTGCAAGAGTTGTTTGATTGTCGAATCCATAATCATATTTATACTGTATATCTATACAGTATTCAAGTTGTGGTATGCGACAGGAAGGGCGAGTCAGGCAGTAATGGAGAGGATTAATGTGGAAACCGGTTCACGGATAATCCATGAACCGGTTCTGCGGCAGGGCTAGCGGATAGAGCTAATGAATAGGGCTAATGAATATAGCCACCCTGGCTGGCAGGAATCTTAACTGGCGATCGGTTTAATACGAATACCAGAAATTTCCACCTTATCCCCTACATTGAATTCGTGATTGGGTGAACGGAAATGTTGCACCTTGCCGCTGGAATCCCTGACTTCGTAGAGCTTTTCGCTGGCCTGTAGTTGATCCTGGGCTTCGCCACCCAACCAGAAACCTGCCAGACCACCCAGCAACGATCCAACCGGGCCACCGGCAACCGCGCCGCCCACGATCAGGCTGCTGATACCGCCTACGGTTTTTCCGGTGACATTGGTTTTACCTTCACTCAGCACTACACCAGTTTCGGCAAAGCCGCTGGCACTAAAACCCAGCAGAGAGATAAGGGCAGATTTCAAAACAATTTTCTTGATGTTGGTCGTGTTCATAATAAGTCTCCGTCTATGGAATATGTCCCTGTATTGCGTCGCCTGGGACGGTTATTTTTCAGTAGGCACGCTGTGCCAAATGACGGAAATAATAGTACCCACGGAACCATAGGCCGTGTGATCCAGTTAGTCTCAATGATGATGCAGAAAGTCTCAGATGGCGTGTTTTCTGTGTTTTATCCCGTTGCAGTCACACAAAAATGCCATTAGCGAAGGGCTATCAGGGTTTTTATTTAAAGGCTGAGTTGCTCACTTTGTTGCTTGAATGAATCCAGCCATTCACTGGGAGGCACTCCGATACAGCTCTTAAAGGTGCGGGTCATAGCTGCGGCACTTTGATACCCCACCATCGGAGCAATCTGTTTGATGGCGTAGCCTTCTTTAAGCAGTGATTGCACCACGCCCATGCGCCAACTGTTGAGATAGTCCATTGGGGTAGAGCCAATTACGGCTTTAAAATGGCTGGCGAATCTGGCCCGCGACATGCCACAGGTCTCTGCCAGACGCTCAAGTGACCAGGTGTGCTCCGGGCGCTCATGAATGGCCATCAAGGCTTTGATCAATTTACTGTCCCCCATCCCCGCCAGTACGCCCACTGAGAAGACATTGGCTTCAATTAAATGCCGCAGCAATATTACCAGAAAGTAGGTTGCCAAACTGTCCAGCGCTACCTGACGGCCACAGTGATCGCCAAAAGCTTCATAAAACAGCACCTTGAGTGCGGGCTCTAAGCCATCCAAATCGCGGTAGGGCACCACAATAATATTGGGCAGGGCATCGTAGAATGGATTGCTGACACGGCTATTGAGGTCGATGGCAGCACAGATCAATTCCAGATTGTCGTTGCCGCAAGCTTCGAACGCATGGGTCGTGCTTCTGGGAAAAAAGATGACGCTGGGCTCGGTTACTGTAATAGACTCACCATCGGGACAGGTTAAGATCAAACCACCGGATTTGAGAATGTGTATATGGCCGCCGGATTGCTCGTCTTCAAATGCGGCGTGGCGACATTCAGTACCAGAATAGAATACCCGGGCAGAGGGTGAAAAGTGCTTAAAAACACCAGAAAGTCTGTCCATGCTGTCTCACTAACCAGGTGTGTGATGAAGTTGATAGACGCCACCATACCCTAAATATGGCCTGATACAGGAGACCGAAATCAAGAAACGGGCGTTTGTAATAGTCCGGATAAATTCAGCAGCCCCGTTCTTATGCCTCGTACTTCAGCTTCATGTATGACCTAATCCGCTTAAACCGGATTATGAATATGGGCGCTGGGAAATTCCTCTATCAAAGTGGCTGCGACTCTAAGGGCTATTTGAACTGATAGGGTGAAAATTCAGCGCAGCCTGTTTCGCCAAAGTTCTGATACTCCTCCTGGTTCCAAAAATCTCTCGCTTGAAACGACACCAGGAAACTCTGGGCGTAAAGCTTGCAACGCTCTTCGGCACTACCAATAGCTGGGTCAGACAAATAGCGTTGTTTCAGGTCCGCAGCACTCAGGCGCAAATCGGATGACACTATGCCTTGATCTTCGCTGCCATCGAGAATCATCAAATTGTCTGTCTCGCTGCTCCAGGGGTGCCAATGGGGAAACTTGCCATTAGTGCCTTTGCCCGGAACTCCGTGGTGAGCAAAGTGACCCCAGTAGTTCATCATGGCCTCGGACAGTTGCTCGCGATCGGCTTTATTGTCGTCATTATTCAACTGCGGAATGCTCAAACCCCCGACAAAATCGCCAAAAATAAAACTGATTTCCAATCCGTGACCAGCGCCAAGCAGGGCAGGCAAGTCCACCAGCCAGCTGTCCGGGGAATTATCCCAGTCAAAGCGATAGGCGAACACTTGCTCGGGACGATGCTGACTCAAACGATTAGCAGGCTCGTCCACCGCCAGGGTTTTCCATTGCTGCGAATAGTAGGAAGCGTAGCGATCGTACTTTTCCGGGTCTTTAATTTTCGGAAATACTCCCAACAGCTTGTCGACCCACTGTGGGTCCTGCGCCATAAACACTTTACTCTCGTCGCGATTGCTACCGATGAGCATGGGGACGCGATTAATCTGCTTCGAGCTCTCGAACAATTTCATCAGAGATTCATCGGGCAGCACATAACCATCTTCGAGGCTTTGCGGAGCCCGAAACATGCCGATGCCCGAGTGAGGAATATGATTCATCAGCGCTTGAGGCGAGAGGCCGCGAAGGTAGTTAGCCAAGGATTCATCGGCTTGTTGTTCAATGTAACTCTTGGCCGCTTCGCGATCAGCAACGCTATGATCTTTGATTAAAGCCTGAGCTAATACCTCGTTACTGGTGTTCGGGTAACCTTTGCCGTTGCTTTGTACAAATGCTTCGGCTGCAGCCAGGTCGGTGGTATGAGTGGAGCCACTTTGTACAATTGCCTTGTGAAAAAGCCCCTTGGCCAGGGGCGAGGTAATCAATGAATACACATTTCGACCACCGGCGGATTCGCCAAAGATGGTGACATTGTCAGCATCGCCGCCGAACTCAGCGATGTTGTCCTGGACCCACTGCAGTGCCGCAATCATATCCAGCACGGCAAAATTACCTGATGCATCTTCTGACGTTGTGCTGCTATTGCGCAGACTACGATGAGCGAAACTGCCAAACAGTCCGAGTCGATAGTTGATGCCCACATAGATGACATTCTGATCGGACGCCAGATGGTGTCCTTGATAAGTATTGGCCGTACCCACGGTATTGCCGCCGCCATGAATCCAGAGCATAACCGGCAGCTTGCTGTTGTTGGCGATATCTTTGGGAGCCCAGATATTCAAGCTCAGGCAATCCTCACTACCGACAATATCTCCGGCTTCGCCTTCAACGCCTGAGAGCATTCCCCAAAATTGCACGCAGGGCTGACCGTAGCTGATGCTCTGGCGGGTATCCTGCCAGGCGTCAGGTGCTTGTGGAGCACGCCAGCGAAGCTCGTCCACTGGCGCTTTGGCGTAGGGAATATTTAGCCAGGCATAGGTGTTGTAGCTGTCGCTTTTTCCAACGATCGGGCCGGTCTGAATCTGACGCAGGCTGTCAGGGTCGCTGACGGGGAGAGGCTGCTCTGTACACGCAGCCAATAACACTAACAGGCAGGCGCTGAGGGAGGCACGCAGGTATTTCATGGTCGATGTCCTTATCAGTGAACAGGATCATGAACCATAGATGACTCGGCTTTACGACGTCAATGCTGCCCGGCTGAGAAAGCTGCCGCAACTTACATCGGTATAGCACAGTGGCACATTACCACCGTGACATTGAACAAAGCACTCAAAAAGCAGTGTTTTTGATCAGCCATTTGGCAGTAATATCCAGCAACAGTTTGCCGTAAAAAGTGTACTCTATCACTTTGCAAACGGCGCGTGTGTGCCCGTAAAAATCCACTCTAGCAAGGTGTAAATGATGGATGTATTAGTTGAAAAACGCGGTCATATTCTGTTGATTGGCTGGAACAGACCCAAAAAGTACAACGCCCTGACAGTGGCTATGTTCCACGAGCTGGCACGGGCCTATCATCAGTTGCAAACCGACGATGATCTACGGGTTGCTGTCGTCTATGGCGAAGGGGACCACTTTACTGCTGGCTTACAGTTGGATGATTGGACCGAGGTATTGAGCGGTGGTCAGCTGCCAGAGTTGGCTGACGACGAGATCGATCCGTACGGTCTGACAGGGGAGCCACTGCGCAAACCTGTTATTACCGCCGTAAAAGGTCTGTGCTACACCGCCGGTGTTGAACTGATGCTCAACAGTGATATTCGAGTAGCGGCTGACAACACCCGTTTTGCCCAGCTGGAAGTGCAGCGCGGTTTTCACGCCTGCGGCGGCGCAACTTTAAGATTGCCTCAGGAAATCGGTTGGTCCAACGCCCAGCGCTACCTGCTGACCGGCGATGAATGGACTGCGCAGCAAGCACTGCAGTGGGGTATGGTTCAAGAGGTTGTCTCGCCAGACGAAGTACTGCCAACTGCATTGGCTATCGCCGAGCGAATCGCCAAAGCCGCACCGCTGGGCGTGCAGGGAAGTCTGATGTCTTCCAAGTATGTGCGTATTCAGGGAGAAGCGGAATCCAAAGGCCGCATGATGACCGACCTGCTGCCGATTATGGCCAGTGACGATATGAAAGAGGGAGTCATGTCGTTTCTGGAGCGGCGTGAGGCGAACTTTAAAGGCAAGTAGTCAAAGCTTTTCGCTGGCTCCTGAGTCGCAAATCTTGTCGTTTCGGCAAGGGGCTGAATCGATTTTTCAAAAGCATAGCGTCCTCTGAATCCCGGCTTTCGCCGGGATGACAGCGTGCAATGAACTCTCGCTTTCCCGGGATGCGAACTGATCGATCCACTATCACTGTTTAATGCAGACATACACGGAGTTAGTGGACTCGCAATTCTGGAAAGGGTTATAAAACGAAACAATGTGGGATTCGACACTGGCGAATACCGTTCCCAGAAGTGCCTCAAAATCCGGCTCCGGCAGGTTTTGTGACCACATGGCAAATACGCCATTGTCTTTTAACTGTTGTGCCATCAGGGTCAGGTTTTCCGTGGTATAGAAACCCGCGTTTTCTGGGTTGAGATACTCCGTCGGGGAGTGATCGATATCCAACAAAATGGCATCGAACTTTTTGCCGAGCTGCTGCGGATCGAAACCGGTATCTGGGGCAGTGGCCAAGTAAAAAAAGCTGCCGTGAATATAGCGGTTACGGCAGTCCGCGTTCAAAACTTTGCCCAGTGGTACCTGCTCATTCTTATGCCAACCGATCACGGTATCGAGCGCGTCGACTACCAATAGTTCGGAAATTCTCTGGTCCTTCAAAGCTTCAACTGCGGTATAACCAAGTCCCAAACCGCCGACAACGACGCTGAGATTCTCGCCCGATACCTTGGCCAGCCCGAATCGCGATAACGCTTCTTCGGCCTCGACAAACATGCTGGACATGAGAAATTCATCGCCGAGCTTAACTTCGTAAATATCCTTGTCGCCAAACACCGGAATGCGCCTTCTGCGCAGGGAAATTTCTCCCAGGTTGGATGACTGGCTGTCGATTTCTTCGAATAATAAGCTCATATAGAAGTGTCCTGCGGGAAATTCTGTGCGCATTCACGGGAATGGTTAAGTGCGTTATCTATCTCTGGTATTCTGCACGCAAGTGTCATTTTGATGAAGAGAAACCATGACTTATTTACCTTGCGTTGAGATTGAACCTGAATCTCCAGCCACCCACGCGGTCATCTGGTTGCATGGCCTCGGTGCCAGTGGCGACGACTTTGTCCCTATTGTTCCCGAGCTCATGTTGCCAGAGCATCTTGCGGTGCGCTTTATCTTTCCTCATGCACCAGCGCGTCCAG
The DNA here is from genome assembly GCA_027012915.1 of Cellvibrionaceae bacterium. The sequence goes on along the minus strand of JALUYN010000288.1, from coordinate 5,583 downwards.
TAACCATCAATGGCGGCATGGTGATGCCCGCCTGGTACGATATTTTGAGCATGGATATTGATCGCAAGATCGACGAAGCGCAGATTCTGCAATCTGCTAACGCAGTGCACGACCTGATCGACCGAGAGATCGAGCGGGGTATCAGCAGTGAAAATATTATCGTCGCCGGTTTCTCCCAGGGCGGGGCGGTGGCCTATCAGGCGGCGCTGAGCTACACCAAACCACTGTCTGGCTTGATAACTCTGTCTACTTACTTTGCCACCGCGGACAGTATTGCGGTGAATCCGGTGAATCAATCGCTGCCGATATTTGTGTCCCACGGCGTTCACGACCCCGTGGTACCCGAGCTTCTGGGGCAGCGTGCCATCAAACAGCTGCAAGACAAAGCCTTCGCTCCCGAATACAAAACCTACGCCATGGAACACGAGGTTTGTCTGCCGCAGATACGGGATATTGCTGGCTGGTTAACGTCCACCCTTAACGCTGGTGCCAGCAGGTAAAACCGGTAGAATAGCGCCTCTTTCTCACAGCCCAGAGCGATAGCCCCACTATGAAAGTCATGTTTAACGTGTATATGCAGGCCGAGGCCGACGAACTGCAGGATATCGCAGCCGATTTGGAAGCCGAGATTCGCTCCTGGGTTGAGGAAAAAGACACCGGAGCTCACTTGCTCGCCGACAAAGACGAGGAGGGCGAGTACCGCCGTATCGGTATCAATATTCAGGTGCGCAAGCGCGCTCACTTAAAAGAACCGTTGAGCTTTCTCTACGAGCTGGCCCGCCGTCATAAATGTGATTTTGTGCTGGGCGTCTACGACGGTGATCGTCAGGAAGATATTTGTTACTTCGGCAACGAAGAAGGCAAGCCAGACGCGTTCGAAGTGGCGAACTATATCGGTCTGATGTAAGCCATATTGGGTCAGGACTTGTTCTGATTGTACGCAGGGCGTTCGTCACTTTCACAAAACCATTCTGACTTTGAGTCACAGTAAATTTCGTAGTTGGGTTCTGGGATGTCGCCTTCAGTGACAGTACCCAAACGCAGGCGAATAGTATCCGGCATGTCCGTGCGCTGGCTATACAGGGGGCTAGCGCAAACACTGCAAAATACCCGCTTTTTCTCCGGGCTGGAGAAAAACTCCCTGATCAATTCTGCACCCTCAGTGAAGCTAAAGTCTGCAGCGTGAATTGGCGCATTAACAGCAAAAGGCGTTCCTTGAGCTCTTTTACATTGATTGCAGTGACAGATGGCCACTTCATCGATGGCTTTGGTGTACCGGTATTTAACGCCTTCGCAGAGGCAGCTTCCTTGTATCATGAGGTATTCCTTTTGAAGGAGTCATTCTATCCGCTGTCTGTCTGCTGGGCCCCGTCACTGCAGCCGACTCTGAACTTCCGTAAGACTTAACAGATTATGTCGAAACGAACGTGTGATTTTGTGTTGGCTATGGGCTGACTTCAGCTGCAATCTTTTGCATTGCTGGTTACTACCAAGCCAGCTGCCTATGGTAGAGAGCCGTAGAAATATACTCAATGAACAATTCATATTACCTGTGCCCACAAAAAAGCCCCACGACCTTTCAGTGGTGGGGCTTTTTTGAGCCGTATAACCGCGAGGGTTAAACGACTCTGAGCATTAACGCGCTATCAGTTTGTAAACTGGATTAGCCAACAATCTTGATAGGCTGAGCTTCAACGGCCAGATCTTCTGAAGGAGGCACAAAAGAAGTCAGGTTAATACCATCAACGGCCTCTTTGTACTCTTCCAGAGTCGGGAAGCGACCCAGGATACAGGACAGAACCACCATCGGGGTGGAACCCAGCAGGGATTCACCTTTCTTCTCGGCACTGTCTTCTACAACACGGCCCTGGAACAGGCGGGTAGAGGTGGCCAGAACGGTGTCACCGGGCTCGGCTTTTTCCTGGTTGCCCATACACAGGTTACATCCGGGGCGCTCCAGGTACATGATGTTTTCGTACTTGGTGCGAGCTGCTTCCTTAGGGTTGTTATCGTCGAAAGTGAAACCGGCGTATTTTGACAGGATATCCCAGTCGCCTTCGGCTTTCAGCTCGTCAACGATGTTGTAGGTTGGCGGTGCAACGACCAGCGGTGCCTTGAAAGTAATTGGGCCTTTCTTCTCAAGGTTGCGCAGCATGGCGGCGATGATTTGCATATCGCCTTTGTGAACCATACAGGAACCTACGAAACCCAGATCAACCTGACGACCATTGTAATAAGAGGTAGGACGGATCACGTCGTGGGTGTAACGCTTGGAGACGTCTTCGTTGTTTACATCCGGATCAGCAATCATTGGCTCGTCGATAGCATCCAGATCCACAACCAGCTCGGCGTAGTACTTGGCGTTGTCGTCGGGAGCCAGAGCAGGGGCTTCGCCAGATTTAACTTCAGCGATACGCTTGTCGGCCAGATCGATCAGGCCTTGCAGCATGTTGGCGCTGTTATCCATGCCTTTTTCGATCATGATCTGAATGCGAGACTTGGCCAGCTCCAGAGAGGCGATCAGAGTTTCATCGGTAGAAATACAGATAGAAGCTTTCGCTTTCATTTCTGCAGTCCAGTCGGTGAAGGTAAAGGCCTGGTCAGCCAGCAGGGTACCGATTTGTACTTCGATTACACGACCCTGGAAGACGTTTTCGCCGTTGAATTGCTTCAGCATCTGCGCCTGAGTAGCGTGTACGATGTCACGGAAGTCCATGTGCGGCTTCATGTTGCCTTTGAAGGTTACCTTCACAGACTCAGGGATTGGCATGGCCGCTTCACCAGTAGCGAGAGCGATAGCAACAGTACCGGAGTCGGCACCGAAGGCTACGCCTTTGGACATACGGGTGTGGGAGTCACCACCGATGATGATCGCGCGATCGTCAACAGTAATGTCGTTCAGTACCTTGTGAATTACGTCGGTCATGGAGTGATAAACACCCTTAGGATCGCGAGCAGTAATTACACCGAATGCGTTCATAAACGCCATCAGTTTAGGTGTGTTGGCCTTGGCTTTGTTGTCCCATACAGACGCGGTGTGACAACCAGACTGGAAAGCACCATCAACATCAGGAGAAATAGTAGAAGCCGCCATGGCTTCCAGTTCCTGACAGGTCATAGGACCAGTGGTGTCCTGAGAGCCGACAATGTTCACTTTAACGCGAACGTCAGAACCGGTGTGCAGAGGGGTCTTGGAAGTAACGCCTACAGCGTTGCGGTTGAAGATCTTTTCAACAGCAGTCAGGCCCTGGCCTTCGTTAGAGATTTCTTTAGATGCAGCGTAAACAACCGGAGCTTCAACGCCCAGAGTTTCAGCAGCGAAAGTCTGGATTTTCTTACCGAAGGTTACTGCGTAAGAACCGCCAGCTTTCATGAATTCCACTTTTTGTGGAGTGAAAGCAGAGGCTACGTCAACCAGTACATTGCCTTCGCTGTCGAGCAGCTTCTTGGCTTTGGTGTCGATGGTCAGAACGGTACCGGTCTTAACAGAGTATGCTTCTTCCAGTACTGGATCACCGTTTGCGTCACGTACGATTTCGCCGTTTTCGTCTTTTTTCTGTACCCAGTTTTTCAGGTCCAGACCAATACCGCCGGTTACGCCAACAGTGGTCAGGAAGATAGGTGCGATACCGTTAGTACCCGCGACTACAGGGCGGTTGTTGATGAACGGAATGTAAGGAGAGGTTTTCTCACCGGCCCACAGAGCAACGTTGTTAACACCGGACATACGGGAAGAACCTACGCCCATGGTGCCTTTCTCAGCGATCAGCATTACTTTAGCGTCAGGGTTGTCTTCACCCATTTTCTTGATTTCTTGCTGAGCTTCAGGGGTGATCATGCACTGGCCGTGCAATTCACGGTCGGCACGGGAGTGAGACTGGTTGCCTGGAGACAGCAAATCAGTAGAGATATCACCCTCAGCAGCGATATAGGTAATTACCTTAATCTTCTCAGGGATGTCGTCCAGCTTGGTGAAGAACTCAGCTTTGGAGTAGCTTTCCAGAATATCTTTAGCAATGGCGTTGCCAGCTTTGAAGGCGTCAGCCAGGCGGGCGGTGTCAGCGTCGTACAGGAATACCTGAGACTTCAGAACTTCGCCGGCAGCAGCGGCTTGAGCATCGTCAGACAGAGCGATGTCCAGCAGAGCTTCAACAGAAGGGCCACCTTTCATGTGAGACAGTTGCTCCAGAGCGAATTCGGCAGAGATCTCTGCAACGGTTTCGTTACCCAAGGCAATGTCTTTCAGGAACTGAGCTTTAACACCAGCAGCAGGTGTAGTACCTGGCAGAGTGTTGTAGATAAAGAACTTCAGAGAGTCTTCGCGGTTGGCATTACCCGTATCTTTGATCTGGGCAATAATCTCGGACAGCAGCTCGGCGCTATCGATTGGCTTTGGATGCAGACCTAACTCTTTCTCACGAGTTGCGATTTCATCCATATATTCTGAATATAAGCTCATTCTTAATCCTCTGTTATTGGGTTACTCGATCTACCAGGATCTCTGAAAATCGAGGCTATCGGTGGCCCACACCGATGACAAAAAGCGTCTAACACGGCTTTTTAGCGGGTGCGTATTGTACCCGATCACGCACTCTGAGTTAAGTTGGCTTTAAAATCAGCGACTTATAATCGTTATTTGCTGAGCGAATAGTGTTCAAAATCGCTATATTTGATATCTATTCTCTCTGAGCGCCATACGGAGCTGTCTGCTGATTTACCAGTTCGAATACGGAGTGCCTTGCGCAGGTCTCCATAAGAGTAGCAGCGAATTATTACAGTGAAACTAGACCTTGGTCTGTTGGGGTTGGTCTGTAGAGCAAGGCCGTTGAGATTAGCAGCCTCGGGTGATTACGTGCTCATCGTTGCCAAGCGACTCCAGCTGAAAGTGGAGCAGATCAGTCATCTGCTGTTTGCTGTTAGTTTTTGCCATACGGCCCACCAACTCTGAAAACAGCGCCAGACACATGGCATCTTCACTCATTTTGGTGCTGGCGTTGGCTTCTTCCATAGCTTGTTCTACGGCTTTTTGCGCCACCTGGTATTCTCCTGCCATGTCGAGGCTCCTCTTTTGAACGATAAAAGCGCCAGTGTATAGGAAATTACGCCAAGGTTTTGTTGATTCAAATCAGTCATAGACTATGAGCGGCGTGCGTTTGGTAGGTTGGCAGGTATAATGGCGCCCGTTTTCCCATATCAAAGACGCGATGGCGGTGGTAAATGGTCGATATTTCTCCGATTTTGAAGTTTCTTAAATGCCGGACTCCCGAGGCCTGGATTGCAGAGGCATTGAACAATCTGGAGACTATTCTAGTGGACCATGCGGCCAACGAAATGAAGGCGGCGCAATCGGCCATGACCCTTATGGCGAAAAACCCCACCAAGCTCGACTTGCTCAATAAGATGAGCCGTCTGGCCCGCGAAGAACTGGTGCACTTTGAGCAGGTACTGAAAATTCTTAAGAAGCGTGGCCTGGAGTATCGGGCGCTAAAGGCCAGTCGCTACGCGTCCAGTATGGCGCGGCATATCCGCAAGGAGCAGCGGGAGAATCTGGTGGATACGCTGATTGTCGGCGCCATTATTGAA